>DASQXF010000475.1:0-17171 GCA_035639895.1 Xanthobacteraceae bacterium | reverse complement strand
TCCCGGACGTATTCTGTTTCCCGCGAGATGTACACGCCAAGTCCGCGCCGGCCAGGGCGGGCAACGATATCGCGGATACGATGTCGGATTGAAATCCGGTCACCGATATATACCGGCTCCAGCCATTCCATCTCGGTGTCGACGTTGCGGGTATCGATATAGTTCGCGGGTAGCGGCACGCGGTCGGTCATCCGTCCCGCATCCGTATGTTTCAGGCGCCAGACCAGGTCGATCACCAGCATCGGCGGTACGACGCGCCCGCGATATCCGGCCGAGCGCGCCACCTCGTCGTTGAGCCAAAGCGGATTGTGATCTCCTGTCGCCTCCACGTAACGACGCACGTCGGATGCAGCCACCTCCTCCGGCAGTGGCATAAGTTCGCTGCTGCGGCCAATCCACGCGCGAGTCTCGTCCGTGATCACTGCGTCGACGTCCGCGGTTTGTTGAGCATGGCTCACGACAAAACTCCGGCTTCGCGCAGTTCGGCGATTTCCGCAGTTTCGAGCCCGAGCCAAGTCTTCAGGGCGTGCTCGGTGTGTTCGCCCAGTCGCGGCGTTTGCCCGAACGTCTGCTTCTGACGCGGAACGAAACTGAACGGCAAGCCCGCCAGCAACGTCGGCTGCGGATTTCCCGGTTGTAAGTGGAAGACGCCATCCTTCCCCTGAGCCAAGATGTCGTCCACGCGACGCATGCGCTGTGCCGGGAGGCCGGCTGCCTGCAACTGCCGTTCGGCGTCCGCAGGGCTCCGCGACTTAGTCCAGGCCTCGACATAGCGATCGATTTCGTCGTGATGACGCATGCGACCCGTCAGATTTTGCAGTCGCATATCCTGGGCTAGCTCGGGGCCACTGACGACCTGCGCCAGCGCGCGCCATTGCTTGTCGTTCTCGACGGATATCACGCACCATTGATCCTGCCCGGCACAGGCATAGCAACCCTGCGGCGCCGCGCTGCTGGAGCGATTGCCCATGCGCTTGGGCAGCGCGCCGTCGACGATACCGGCCAGTAGCAGTGGCCCTAGCGAGCTTACGCCGGCCTCGAACTGAGCAAGATCGATGTTGCGGCCTTTGCCATCCTTCTTGCGTTGGACGAGCGCTTGCATGACCGCGTAGCATCCGTGGAGCCCGCCGACGTAATCCATCCAAGAGTTGGAAATGGCGACCGGCGGATCGCCCTCCCGTTCGGTCACCATCATCATTCCGGAATAGGCCTGCAAATTGGAGTTCATGCTAGTCCAATCCCTGCGCGGCCCCTCGTGCCCGTAACCCGACATGCTGAGGAAGATTAGTCGGGGGTTCAGCGGTGCGAGCCGTTCGTAATCGAGCCCGAGCCGCCTCATGACATCCGCGCTGAAATTCTCGACCACCACGTCGGCGACGGCGGCGAAGCGGCGCGCCAGCTCGGCCCCGGCTTCGGATTTCAGGTCGATGGTCATTGATTTCTTGCCGCGGTGGATCATCACATACGCGAATGTCCGCTTCAGGTCGGGGTCCGATGCTGAGCGCCATGGCGTGTCCGCGCGCTTCGTGCTTTCGATTCGCAGCACGTCGGCGCCGAGATCCGTCAGCAGTCGCGTGCACATCGGTCCAGCGAGCACGTGCGAGAAATCGAGAACGCGAATGCCGCTAAGCGGCCGGCCCAACGTTTCCATTGTGTTCAGAACCCTTTGAACATCGTGCGCACGCTACTTTGAGGACTGCGGATTGCGGGCCTGCGCGGCCGCCGCACGAACCTGCGCAAGATAGCTGTTGCGGTCTATGCCGAACAATTCATGGCGCGCAATCGAATCCAGTATAAACATGTTCACACCCATCAGATAGAGTTTACCGACGTCGCCCGAGAGCACAGCTGCCCGCTCCTCCTCCGTCAGCTCCATGTTTTTAATGGCATCGGCCGGGTCGGACTTCATCCGCGCCAGGAAGGCGGCATCGACTTCCAACAGGTACATGATTTTATTGAGCTGATAGAGGCTCACGACACCACCTCCCAGACGGCATAGGCGTGAACATCGCGCGGGGCATCGGGTGGCGAGCCATCCGGCTCGATGAATTTCAATCTGCAGGCGCCCAGTGCGCCCATCATCGCAATCCAGAGCAGCAACTCACCGCCGGTATTGCCGGCAGCCCGCATGTTTTCGGAAGTCGCCTTGCGCACGAGTTCATCTATATCGCCGCCCCGCAGGCACTCCACCACGAATGCGTGCCATTCCTTATTTACGAAGCCCATACTTGGGCCGCCGACCTCCAACGAGAAGCTTCCGCTCGCGATCATTGCGACTCGTTCCGTCTCGGGCCGTTGCTCGATGTATCGACGGATCATGTGACCAAGCGCCAGGCATCGCTCCGCGCGCGGCAGCGGCTCGACAAGAGCCTTGATGAAGATCGGCACCACCGGAATCTTCATCTCGGGCGTGAGGAAGTGCAGGGGGACAAGCGTAGCGTGATCGAGTTTCACCTCCTCCGAGGAGGCAAGATCGAAGTCGTTTTCGATACCATACTTGACGAGGCCCGCCGCGAATTCTGCCGATCCTTGCAGCCGGTATTGCTGCATCATGCGGGACAATTCGTGGGGCCCATCCGCGTGCTCGAATGCGCCAATACAAAAGGTCGGCATGTTGTCGAAGAAGAAGCTGACGAAGTGGTCGGTTGTCAGCATCACGATCAAATCCGGCTTCGTCGATTCCAGCTCCTGACGGACACGTTTGAACAGTCCAACCATTCGCGACGAATCGCCTTGCTGCTTGGCGATTCCTGGGAAGAACGGCGTGTGCGGCACCCCGATGCCCATTACCAATTCGGCCATTAGCTCTCCTCGTTCACCGCTGACGCCGAGCGAATACATCTACAACAACGACGGTCGCGGTAAAATACAGTGGTCGTAATCGAGCTATCGAAAGGGCGCGGCTACGCGGTTGGTGAGTAGTGAGGCTTGCATCGATGGGCGCGCCGCGTCGAAAATTCGCTGTAGGGACCCCGAGCTAGCCAGAACGATATCGTTCCTCATCATAGACAAAGCGTACCGGCTGAGTCCGCGAAGACCTGAATTAGTGAAGCCCTCAGGTGAGGGACTTGATGACACGAAGTGGACGCGCCTTTCCTTACCCGCTCAGCCTTCTCCTGTTGCGCTGAGATAATCGGCGAGGCCGGACCCGATATTGGGTGCGAACAGCTCATCGACGCGCATCCTGCGCTTCGAGAGCTTTTGCTCATCGAGGTAGGCCATGAGAGCATTCAGCGTCGGCAGGCTGCCTTCGACTGAGTAATCCCAGATCTGCGGCCCGAACAGATTGCGCGTTGCTTCCACTTCGTCGACGATCCAGGGGAGGCCGACCGTCAACGCATTGGTGTCGTACATCGACTGATACGCCATGTCGCGCGCCCCGCAAAAAGCACGATAGAAACTGACCGCAAGCCAGGGTTTCACTTTATAGAGATCGGTTTTCAGCACAACGGTATGCATGATCGGGAAGATGCGTGTCTTGCGGTAGTACTCGACTTCGACCTTGCGCCACTCCCGGAACAGGCGGCGAACGGTTTTGCCAAAGCCGCTGGGGATCATCACCGAAATCAGAGCATCGATCTCGCCGCGCTCGAGCATCGCCTCCAGCGTCGTGTCGGCGGGAATGGATTCGATCCTGATGCCGCCAGGCGGCGTGATGGAACGGATCGGCTTGCCGGCGACCCACACGATGTCCTCCGGCTTGACGCCGTATTCGTGCGTCAGGAAGCCGCGGACCCACACGGCCGCCGTCATCTGATAGTCGCCAACGCCCACGCGCTTGCCCTTGAGATCTTCTGGCGACTCGATGGTGGCATCGGAGCGCACGTAGAGCGCCGAGTGGCGAAAGACCCGGGACGGAAACACCGGGATCGCGATGAAGCGCGTATCTCCTTCCGAGCGCAAAATCGTGTAAGACGAGAGCGACATTTCTGATACGTCGAACTCGCCGTGGTTGAGCATGCGCCAGAAGGTCTCGCCCGGGCGGAGAGGAAGGAATGTCAGATCGACGCCTTCGGGCTGCACCCTTCCGTCAATCAGGGGTTGGGTGCGATCATAACGGCCACAGGCGAGGGTCAGCTGGAGCTTATCCATCGCGAACGAGCCCCAGTCATTCCGCCTTGATGTTCGCTTCCTTGACGATCGGCCACCACTTCTCGATCTCGGCTTTCTGATAGGTCGCGAGCGCCTGCGGCATTTGCTGCTCGCGCGAATCTCCTGCCCGATATCGGCGAGGCGCCGCCGCACCGCTGCGTCGGCGAGTGCCGCCACCACTGCCGAGTTGAGCCGCGTGACCACGTCTGTTGGCGTGCCCCTCGGCACGAACACCGCTTGCCAATTCAGCGCGTAGAGTCCGGCGAGTCCAGCCTCATCGACCGTCGGGATGTCGGGGGCGGCTGGCAACCGGCTTTTCGCCGTCACCGCATAGGCCTTGATGGTCCCGGCGCGCACTTGTGGCAGCGAATTGGCGGCCGTGTCGATCATGAAATCGATCTGACCGGCGACAAGGTCTTGCATGGCAGGGCCGAGGCCGCCGCGATAGGGAACGAACCTGAACTGGGTGCCAGTTGCTCTTCGGAAAAACAGGCCGCCGACAGTCGATATGCCCCCGGCGCCGGTCGTGCCTTGCGTCGCCTGGTCCGGGTTGGCCTTCAGCCACGCGATGAACTCCTTGAGGTCGTTCGCCGGCATTGTCTTGCGCGCCACGATCACGAGCGGATCGCTCGACACCAACGCAACCGGTTCGAAATCCGCGAGCAGATCGTAGCGCAGCGCGAACATGGCGCCGTTCAAGACGTGGGTCGCCCAATTTCCCAGCACGGACGTGTAGCCGTCGGCCGCAGCGGCGGCGGCGCGGCCGACGCCGATCGTCCCGGAAGCGCCGGCCACGTTCTCGACGATGACCGGCTGGCCGAGCGGCTCGCGCATGCCTTCCGCCAGGATGCGGCCGATCGTATCCGCCGGCCCGCCGGCTCCGAACGGCACGACCAGCGTGATGGCCCGCGACGGGTAGTATTGTGCCCATGCCATCGCGATCGCGCCCAGCGCGAGCGCAAATCCGAGCGCGAGCTGCTTTCTCATGCGAGGATCACCTGCGGGCCCCGTTCTCCCGCGCCGCCATCGGGTGCTGGCCGCGGACGATCGCGAACAAGATTGTCTTGCGTTGCCGGAGCTCACACTGAGCTCTGATACGCATCGATGATCTCGCTTCCGGTGGCGAACCACACGCCTTTGTGCTCCTTCATGTGGGCGATGGCGCGCTCCAGGTATTTGATGCGCAAGGGCTGACCGATGATCATCGGATGCAGCGGAACGCCCATGACGCGGGGTTGCTTATTGCTGTCGGCATATAGCGTGTCGAATTGATCGATCACCGAGCGCATATATTGTTCGCCCGTGTAGCCTTTGCGGAGGAAAAGCGGGATGTCGTTGATCTCGTTGCAGTAGGGAATCGAAAACATTTTTCCCGATTTTACCTTCATCGCATAGGGCTGGTCGTCGTTATTCCAGTCGCCGCAGTACTGCACGCCTTCTTCGGCGAGAATGTCGAGGGTGTTGTGGGTCTCGACCAGTCCGGGGCCGAGCCAGCCGCGCGGACGCTTGCCGGTCGCCTGCTCGATGGTCTTGAGGACGGCGCGGATCGTCTCGCGCTCCTGGTCCGGGGGAAGGCTCGCGAGCGTGTTGGAATTGGTGGCGCCATGGCCCATGAACTCCCAGCCGCGCTTCTTCATTTCCTCGATCGCCTTGGGAAAGACTTCGCAAACCTGCGAGTTCAGCGCGACGGTCGCCTTGACGCCCGCGGCGTCGAACACATCTGCGACACGCCACAGGCCGACGCGGATACCATATTCGCGCCAGGCATAGTTGAAGACGTCCGGCACATAGTTCGTGGGATTGGGGCTGATGCCGACCCCGAAGGCGGAGTCGTATTGCCACACTTCCACATTGGGCGCGAACCACACCGCAAGCGTGTTGTTGCCCGGCCACTTGAAGGGCTTGCGATCGGTGATGAACGAATCGTCGTAACGCTCCGAGCGGCGGATCGGCCGCGGTGTGCCCTGCGCCTGAGCGGCAGCGCTGTGCACACCGAAAGCGGAAAGGCTCGCGGCCCCGGCAAGGCAGAAACTCTTGGCAATGAATGCCCGACGGTCATGACCGATGCTTTGCATGGCGACGTACTCCCTTTTTACCGTCCCGCGCTGAGCGTACCACGGCTTCACGCTCAAAGGGCAGGCGAATTGCCCGGATAGGTTCGCATTCAATTGTTGCGTCGTTGCGCGCTTTTGACGATACTTCAGAGCGACTCAAGCTAACGTAATGGTGATCGGACTGACGAAACGCGCAGATCGGAGAAGCGGGACCAAATCGAAAATTAGCGCATACTAAAATCATCGCGGGAGAGATCGGTCTTCCGACGCCGAAGGAGCAACCGCCCCGGAAACTCTCAGGCAAAAGGACCGCGATGGTGGACGCACTCTGGAAAGAGGCGCGCGTTGCGCCCGCCGACGGGATAACGTTCTCAGGCAAACACACAGAGGGGGCACCGACACAGCGGCGCAGTCGCCGCCAAGAGGTGCTCCAATGTGGTTTGGTTCCTCCTTCATTCCCTTTCGATCGATGCCTGCCATGCGGCGGAGGCGCGCATGAGCCAAGCGCATCAAACCGCGCCTTTGCTGCGCACCCCGCTTTATAGATTTCACGTCGAACGCGGTGCGCGGCTGGTCGCTTTCGCCGGCTATGAAATGCCGGTGCACTATCCCACCGGTATCCTGACCGAGCATCTTCACACCCGTGCTGCTGCCGGCCTGTTCGACATTTCGCATATGGGGCAGATCGCCATGCGGCCGATATCGGGCCGTCTGGACGATGCCGCTCGCGCGCTCGAAACGTTGGTCCCGATCGACGTCATTGGTATTGGCGAGGGACGGCAGCGCTATGCGCTATTCACCAATCCAGCCGGCGGCATTCTGGACGACTTGATGATCGCCAATCGAGGCGATCATCTGCTGCTCGTCGTCAATGCCGCTTGCAAGGCCGCCGATTTGGCGCACCTACGTCAACATCTCGGGCAAATCTGCAAGATCGATCCCCTGCCGGATCGTGCGCTGATTGGCTTGCAGGGGCCGCTGGCGGAAGCGGCCCTGGCGCGCCTCGCGCCCGCGATTACTACGATGCGTTTCATGGACGTGCGCCGGTTCCCGATCCTTGGCGCAGATTGCGAGGTTTCGCGCTCCGGCTATACCGGCGAAGACGGATTCGAGATCAGCATCGCGGCCGATCACGCTGAGAGCTTGACGCACGAGCTATGCAAAGACAGTTCGGTGATGCCGATCGGACTTGGCGCGCGCGACAGCCTGCGGCTGGAAGCCGGGCTGTGTCTCTATGGGTCTGATCTCGATCCGACAACGACACCCGTGATGGCCGCGCTGGAATGGGCGATTGGGAGAGTCCGCCGCATCGGCGGATCGCGCGCGGCCGGATTCCCGGGCGCCGAGGTCATTCTGCGGCAAATATCCGACGGCGCGCCACGCCGCCGTGTCGGGCTGAAGGTCGAGGATCGCGTGCCCGTGCGCGCCGGCGCGAGACTCTACACCGACGAGGTTTCTGCAAGCACGATCGGCACCGTGACATCCGGTGGCTTCGGGCCGACCGCGCAAGCGCCGATCGCGATGGGTTGCGTCGACAGGAGTTTTGCAACGACCGGTGAGCGGATTTTCGGCGAGGTGCGCGGCAAGCGGATTGCGTTGCGCGTCTGTGATCTGCCTTTCGTGCCGCACCGCTACAAACGCAACTGAACGGTGGAGACCAATGCTGAAATTCACGGAAGACCACGAATGGCTGCGTATCGAAGGCGATATCGCCACCGTTGGCATCACTGACTATGCGCAGGAACAGCTTGGGGATCTCGTGTTCGTTGAATTACCGGCCCCCGGAGCAAAAGCCGAGAAGGGTGCGCCGGCGGCGGTCGTCGAATCCGTCAAGGCCGCCTCGGACGTTTATGCGCCAGTGAGCGGCGAAATCACCGAGATCAATCAAGCGATCGTCGATGAGCCGGCGCTCGTGAATCGCGATCCGATGAGTCGAGGCTGGTTCTTCAAAATCAAGATTTCCGATCGGTCCCAACTCGACGGTCTGCTCGACGAGAAGGCGTACCAGGCAATGATCAAGTGACATGTCCCGCGAGCTCAAGTCGCGCTTCGAAAAAGGTGAACACGATGTTTCCCAAGCCCGCCGCTGCCGATTTTGATCCGGCCGATTTTTCTCGTCGACACATCGGGCCGTCGCCTGCAGAGATGAGCGAAATGCTCTCGACGATCGGAGTGGCCGATATCGGTGAACTCATTTCACAGGCGGTGCCCGGTGCGATCCGCCAGGCAGCCCCGCTCGCACTTCCGGCGGGAATCTCGGAAACCGAAGCGCTGCAGAAGCTTCGCAGCATTGCCGACAAGAACAAGGTTTTCACGTCGCTGATCGGTCAGGGATACTACGGGACGATCCTGCCGCCGGTCATTCAGCGCAACATCCTTGAGAATCCCGCCTGGTATACTGCCTACACGCCCTACCAGGCCGAGATTAGCCAGGGGCGGCTCGAGGCCTTGTTGAATTTCCAGACCATGATCTCCGAACTGTGCGCGCTCGATGTCGCAAATGCCTCGTTGCTCGATGAGGCGACGGCGGCGGCGGAAGCAATGGCAATGGCGCGACGCGTGGTGAAATTGCCGGCGAACGCGTTTTTCGTCGACGCCGAATGCCACCCTCAGACAATTGCGGTCGTGCGTACGCGCGCCGAGCCGCTGGGATGGAGCATCGTGGTCGGCGATCCGATGAACGATCTCGACCCCGCCGCAGTATTCGGGGCGCTGCTGCAATATCCTGGAAGCTGCGGCGAGATACGCGATTTCCGCGCGGTCATTTCAGCGTTGCACGCCGCCCATGCGCTCGCCGTGATGGCAGCCGATCCGCTCGCACTGACGCTGTTGGCTCCGCCCGGCGAACTAGGAGCGGACATCGCGATCGGATGCACTCAGCGGTTCGGCATGCCGATGGGCTATGGCGGTCCGCACGCCGCGTTCATCGCAGCCAAGGACGCTTACAAGCGTGCGCTTCCGGGCCGCATTGTGGGCGTGTCGGTCGATCGTCGCGGCCAGCCCGCCTATCGGCTCGCTCTGCAAACGCGCGAGCAGCACATCCGCCGCGAGAAGGCGACCTCCAACATCTGCACCGCGCAAGTGCTCCCCGCCGTGGTCGCCTCAATGTATGCGGTCTATCATGGGCCGGGCGGTCTGAAGCACATTGCGGAAAAGGTCCATCGTGCTGCCGCGACCTTGGCCAAGGGACTGACGGCGCTCGGCTGGCGTGTGCAGCAAGCTGCGTTCTTCGATACGGTCACGGTCGAGGTGGGCGCGCGCCAATCTGAGATTCTCGAGAACGCCTGGTCGAGTGCCATCAACCTCCGCAAAATCGGCGCTGGCGCGCAGGCCCGTATCGGCATCAGTTGCGATGAAACCACCACGCCAGCCGTGATTGAAGCGGTATGGCGGGCATTCGGCTCTCAATCCAACGCTTCTCCGCCGTCGTTCGAAAAGTTGAGCGCCCAAACGCCCAACTCGATCCCCACGCAACTTCTCCGTCGCAGCGATTTCCTGGCCCACCCGGTCTTTCATTCGTATCGTTCTGAAACGGAAATGCTGCGCTACATGCGGCGACTTTCCGATCGCGACCTCGCCCTCGACCGCAGCATGATTCCGCTTGGCTCCTGCACGATGAAGCTCAACGCGACGGCCGAAATGCTTCCTATTACTTGGCCGGAATTCGCCAACATTCATCCGTTCGTGCCGGCGGATCAGGCGCGGGGTTACGCCGAGCTGACCGCCGAGCTTTCCGCGCAGCTCTGTGAGATCACAGGCTATGATGCGATCTCGCTGCAACCGAATTCGGGCGCACAAGGCGAATATGCCGGCCTACTCGTGATCCGCGCCTATCACGCCAGCCGCGGCGAACGGCAACGCACCGTCTGTCTGATCCCATCGTCGGCTCACGGCACCAATCCGGCGTCCGCGCACATGGCTGGGATGGACGTTGTTGTGGTCACTTGCGACCGGGACGGCAATGTCGATCTCGCCGACTTGCGGAGCAAGGCCGAGCAGTATTCCGCTCGCCTCGCCGCGGTGATGGTCACTTATCCGTCGACGCATGGCGTGTTCGAGTCCGCTATTCGCGAAATTTGCAGCATCATTCACGCGCACGGCGGTCAGGTCTATCTCGACGGCGCCAATCTCAACGCGCAAGTCGGCCTGGCGCAGCCGGGGAAATATGGTGCCGATGTCGGCCATCTCAATCTCCACAAGACGTTTTGCATCCCCCATGGCGGCGGCGGCCCCGGCATGGGCCCGATCGGCGTGAAGAAGCACCTCGCCCCGTTCCTGCCCGGTCATTCGCAATGGCCGAGCGAACCGGCACAAGTAGGCGCCGTCAGCGCTGCTCCGTTCAGCTCGGCGGCGATCTTGCCGATTTCGTGGGCCTACATCGTCATGATGGGCGGCAATGGCCTGCTCGCCGCGACGCAGGCTGCTATCTTGAACGCCAATTACATCGCCAAGCGCCTCGAGGGCCACTACGCGCTTCTGTACAAGGGATCCCACGGCCGCGTGGCGCATGAATGCATCATCGACGCGCGGCCGTTCAAGGATAGTGCCGGAATCTTAGTCGAAGACATCGCGAAGCGGCTGATCGACTATGGATTCCATGCGCCGACCATGAGCTTCCCGGTGGCCGGCACCCTGATGATCGAGCCCACGGAATCGGAATCGAAGGCGGAACTCGACCGCTTCTGTGAGGCGATGATTTCAATTCGATCGGAGATTGCAGCCGTCGAGTGCAGGGCGATGGATTTTAACGACAATGTGCTCAAGAATGCGCCGCACACCGTTTTCGATCTCACCGACGAAAACTGGAATCGTCCGTATGCGCGCGCTCTCGCCTGCTTCCCGGTGAAGCAGCTGTTACGCGACAAGTACTGGTGTCCGGTTAACCGGGTAGACAACGCCTACGGCGACCGCCACCTCGTCTGTTCGTGCCCACCGATGGAAAGCTATCGGTCGGCGGCGGAATGACACCAGGCGACAAGAGGATATCATCCTCACAATAAACATCTGCGACGCTAGATTGCCGAGTTGACGAGTCCGCATGATCCATCCCGATTTCCACAAGGCCGTCGCCTACCTCACGAGCGACAATGTGCGTTCGTTGCTCACGGACCTAGTGGACATCAGCAGTCCCACCGGCAAGGAGATCGGCGTCGCACAATATCTCGTCGCACGCATGCGCCGGGCCGGCATGGAGACCGATCTGCCGCTCGTCGATGCGGACCGGCCGAACGCGGTCGGGCATCGGCGCGGACGCGGTAATGGGCTCAACCTCCTGTTCACCGGACACATGGACACGTCATATTCCGGGCACGAGGAGCATCTCGCGGGGGAAGGATTTCAGCCTAAGGCGATTTATCGCGACGGCTGGGTCTGGGGGCTCGGCGCCAATAATATGAAAAGCGGACTTGCCGCGGCCCTGATCGCGATCGAGGGCATTGCCGAGGCCGGCATCGAACTTCCAGGTGACATTTCGTTCGGTGGCGTGGTCGGCGAGATCGAGAAGACCGCGGTCGAGGAATTTCAAGGCGTCGAATATTCCGGCTACGGCATCGGCACGCGTCATCTGGTCACGCATGGCGTTACCGCCGATTTCGCCCTCTTGGCGGAGCCGACCAGCCTCAAGATCGCGATCGGGAATTTGGGCGTGATTTGGCTGCGGATCACCGTCGGCGGCACGGTCGCGCATTCTGCGCTCGCCAATCGGCCGAACGTGGTCAACGCCATCGCTGTGATGCACGAATTGCAGAGCGACATCGCGCAATGGGCACGTGACTACGAATCCAAACATGAATACATGGGCGAGCGCCCCAACGTGACCATCGCCGCCATCCGCGGCGGCGCGCC
The DNA here is from genome assembly GCA_035639895.1 of Xanthobacteraceae bacterium. Lineage (GTDB taxonomy): Bacteria > Pseudomonadota > Alphaproteobacteria > Rhizobiales > Xanthobacteraceae > VAZQ01. Next base: position 5,181 of record DASQXF010000475.1, on the reverse strand, counting down.
GTGGCGATTGTCGCGCAACCCGCACGATTGCAGTCTCTACCTCGACATTCGCACCGTTCCTGGCCAAAACGTCGACGACGTCAAGCGGGACCTGCGCCGCGTTCTGCGCGCCTTCGGCCAGCGAAAAGGTATCCCGGAGCCGACGATGCACGTTTATGTCACCGATCCACCCGTGGTGCTCGACCGCAAGCTTCCGGTGGTCGAGGCGCTGGGCCGGGCGCAGCAGGAGGTCAGCGGTGAGCCGCCGAGCTTCATCATCCGCCGACCGGGCGCCGACGCCGTGCATCTCACCGCCTACGGCGTGCCCTGTGTCATTTTCGGACCAGGGGGGCGGACGCATCCGGATGCGCGCGGAGCCGGCATGCACGCCTTTGGCGAGCACGTGCTTGTGGAAGATTGCGTGACAGCCGCGAAAATTTATCTCGCGCTCGCCCTCGACCTGTGCAGCCAAAAAGCGGCATGATGGCAACGTGCGTAAGGAAAAAAACAATGCAGTACGTTCGGTCGCTGCTCGCGGCTTTTGCCTGCGTCCTTGGTCTGTGGTCGGCCGCGCAGGCGCAGAATTATCCAAATCGTCCCATCACCTTTGTGGTGCCGTTCGCACCCGGCGGGCTCAGCGACGTGCCCGCGCGCGTATTGGCGGCGATCATGCAGGAAAAGATCGGCGCCTCGATCGTGGTTGAGAACAAGACCGGCGGCTCGGGCGTCGTCGGCGCCACCTCTGTCTGGCGAGCAGAGCCGGACGGCTACACGCTTTTGGTCAATGCGCTCGCCGACGTGCAAAATCTACACTACATCAAGGTGCCCTATGATCCGATCACCGAGTTCACCTTGATCGGGAAAATTACTGACGGCCCGCCGCTCGTCCTCGTCGTCAACGCCAATCTGCCGTACCAATCGGTCGCGCAGTTGATCGCCGACGCCAAGGCCAATCCGAACAAGCTCAGCTTCGGCACCTCGGGACCAGCAACGTCGCCGGCGATCTCGCTGACGCAACTCAACCACGCCGCCGGGACGAAAATCGTGGACGTGCCATATCGCGGCTCGGGTGAGGCGGCCAATGCGGTTGCGACCGGCGCGGTGCAAGCGACGTTTACTTTCTTCACCGCCGCGAAGCCGCTCGTCGACGCAGGCAAGGTGCGCGTACTGGCGATTGCGGGCAAAGATCGCATTGCCGCCTGGCCGGAGGTCCCGACCATGCAGGAATTGGGTTACGCCAACTTCAATCACAGCGGCTTCGTCGGCCTCGCCGGCCCACCGAAGTTGCCGCCGCAGATCGTCGGTTTCCTCAACAAGGCGCTCAATGAAGCGGCACACTCCGAGGCATTCAAGACGCGGATGGAGGCTCTGGGCATGACCATTCCCGCGGCCGAGACGAACACGCCGGAGAATTTTGCGGCTTTCATGCGCACTGAACACGCCCGACAGGCCGAGCTCGCGAAGTTGACCGGGCACGATCCCATGGCGCCGAAACAATAAGCGTCGCGTCGACAGCGGTGTCAGTGCGCCATGAGCACGGGTAATTCGGCGTTGCTCAGGATGTAGCGGGTGGTTCCGCCGAAGATCATTTGCCGCAATCTGCTCTGGGTATAGGCGCCTTTGATCAGGAGGTCGCAGCCCAATGCCTTGGCGTGAAATAAAATCACCTCACCCGTCAGGCGGCCGTTAAGGCCCACGCTCAGCGGTTTTGCCTCCACCTCGTTGAATTGCAGATAGCGGCACAGTTGCTGCCCCGTTGGTCCGGGTACCGCTGCTCCGCCTTCGACCGTCAATACGATGACGCGGTTGGCACGCTTGAGGATCGGCATCGCCAAAGCGGTGGCGCGCGCTTGCTCGGTGCTGCAATTCCATGCAATCAAAACATTCGTGCCCATCTGGGCCGGCGCGGATGGCGGTGCGATCAAGACGGGCCGGCCGCTTTCAAACAATGCAGCTTCGAGCGTCGTCATGCGCGGGCCCCGCGGATCGCGACCCGGTCTGCCTAACACGATCGCATCGAAGACCCGACCATGGCTGCCGACGAAGTAGTCACCTTCAGGGGCATTTCCCAACCAAGCGCTTGACAGCGATTTCGTGGCGGCTCCGCGCGGCACGCCGTGGTCTTGCATGAAGTTCTCGAAAAGGCTGCGGCTGCGCTTCTCGTTTTCCGCGATTTCCTCCTCCAATGCCGGTATCGGCAGCGGGCCTACGTCGCCGAGTGCGAAGGCGGTGGGGATAGCAACCCGCAAGGCGAATCCTTCGATGTAGCTGTCGAACTGCCGCGCGAGAAGGAGAGCGGTGCTCAAAATCGAATTCGTGAAATCATGCTGTTCGACTGGAACGAGAATGGTCTTGAAGCTCATGGCGACCTCCATTTCTCGAACATGCGCCGGCACTCTATACCGGGGTAGCGCCTTTGCCTCGCAGCGCAAGTGCTGATGCTGCTGCTCCTTCAGTGGCTGCGCGCACGGTCGCGCCGCTTACCTGCGAAGCTCGGATGCCGATGCGTCGTGGTCTAAACCCGGCAAGGGCAGCACTCTGCGCCCCGATCGCGCCGCTCGCGCCCGTGAGAAAGGCCCGCTTACTGCTCCCCGGAACAGGCCAGGCCGCGGGCATAGCTCACAGCCTTCAGATGGCTCAGGCGGCGGCAGTCGTCGCGTCCTCCTGCGCATTTTCGACGATCACCGGCGTCTCGAAGAACAGAATCTCCGGCTGCGCTCCGTATCGCTGTGCGATGGTGCTCTTCCAGGAATCGGAATAGAAGCGCTCCGCAGCATCACGACTGCTCCAGAGATAAACGCCTCCTCCAGTCCGATCGTCTCCATAGAGGTAATATTTTCTGACAAGCCCAGGAATGCCACGATAGTTCGGAGCAGACTTCTCGAACATCGCCTTTACGTCGTCGCGGGTCGTGCCCTGCGGAAGTCGGAAGCGAACGATTGCGGTAATCATTGCAACCTCCTGCAGTTGAGTGCGTTTGCGCCGGAGGTCCATTCTATTGCCTGAGAGGACAGTTGGGAATGTCAGTGGCGATGGGCTCGGCGAACGAGTAGTCCGGATTGAGCGCGGCGAAATCCGGCGCTACTGAGCTTTTCCAGTCTTGACCGGATCAGAAAATAAGACTCTAGACACCATAAAGCGCGGCGCCGCCCGCCCTGCTGGGGCTTTGCGCTATAAGGGCTTCTCTTGGGGGGAGCCTCTATGGTTAAACACGGCGCACTGTCGAAATCTCATGTGTATCGATTGCTCCGTTCAAAGGACGCGCGCGTTCGCCGCGCCGCCTTCACGCTCCTGGAGACGAGCAATCCCGGGCTTCGAAGAAGCAGCGAGCTTTTCATAGAGATCACGCGATTCATTTGGGACGCTAATCCAAGCTACGACGTTTATCAGGAGTTCATTAAGCGCCACTTTCAGGTCCGCTATAAGGTCCACGAGCTTATCGGCGCCCGTCTTAAAATAGAGGCGCGAGAGAAGCAGAGTTCGGCAGCAGAGCATCGAAGCGACAACACGCGCTGTCGGGAGGGCGGATTTTTCAAGTTATTGTTTCGGTGGCGCGCGAGTTGCGGCCAGAGCGCGCGCTGCGCAACGCGATAAGTAGTCCGAAACGAGCGTAGCGAATTCGGAGATGCTCGCGGCTCTGCGGGCAACGGCCGCATGCCGCCATCAAGGCCCGTCGGCGACGAGCAGTTGTTCGATCGACCTCAGCCCCGGCCGCTTGCGCCAGCGAATTTGCGCTGGCGCCACCGCCAGCCGCAGCCTTGGCCAACGCGTGAACAGCGCTTGCAGGGCGCAGATGCCTTCGAGTCGCGCAAGCTGATGGCCGAGGCAGAAATGGATCCCGGTGCCGAAGGAGAGGTGCCGATTCGGCCGCCGCTGAAGGTCGAGCCGTTCGGGATGCTCGTTTGCCTGCGGGTCCATGTTTGCAGCCGCCACCATGGCCATGATTCGGTCGCCCCGCTTCACCCGGATGCCGCCAAAGTCCACGTCCTGTCGCACGAAGCGCGGCTTGGAAACCTGTACCGGCGAGACGAAGCGCAAGAACTCCTCGACCGCGAGGCCGGCCCGGCTCCAATCCTCCTCGAGCCAATCGCGCAGGGTGGGATTTTTGAGAAGCTCGTAAACCGATCCGCTGATCAGATGGGTCGTCGTTTCCGACCCCGCGCCCAACAGCAGAAAAATCATCGACACCATTTCGTTGCCGCTGATGCGCCCGCCTTCCATTTCAACGCGAACGAGCTCGGCTATCAGACCGTCCCCTCCGTGCTCGCGGGCGAACCGTAGGCGCTGCTCCAGATAGCGTCTCATCTGCGCAAGGCCTCGCATCATGCGCAGGAAGCCGATGATGTTGGTGAGCCGCGCGACCCTGTTCGCCCAAGCGATGAATTTCGGCCGGTCGGAAGGCGGCAGGCCGAGTAACTCGCAGATGACCGCGAGCGGCAACATTCGTGCATATCGCTCGACGAGGTCGGCGGGACTTCCATGCGCGAACAGCCGGCTGGCAAGATCGTCGGCGATGGCACGAATGCGCGGCTCCATATCGAGGACTGCGCGGCGGCGGAAGGCCTCGTCCACGATTCCCCGCAGACGCGTGTGGTCCGGCTCGTCCATGGTCAGCATATTGTTGGCGAGCGCAGCGACGAATGCCGGCATCCACCAACGCAGCCCGGCAAGGCCGCCGCCCTCCTTTCGCAGCGTGAATGTCTCGCTGTCCTTGAGCACGCGGGCCGTCGACTCGTATGTCGTCGTAACCCAGACCTTGCCGACGATCGGGAACCGGGTTTCTAGGACCGGTCCTGCAGCGCGCAGTCTTTCGATGGCGGCGGCCGGGTTCCGAAAAAACGCCTGGGTCGTGAAATCAACCCGCATTGTCATTGCCCAAGCTTCAAGCTCCGTGCGGCCTATCATCCCAGGTATGTCTTGTTATCGGCGCCGAGGGCAGGCGAAGCGATTGCCGGTTCGGGGGCTGCGCGAAAACCGGGATCGAGCGGCACGGGCAGCGCCGGCATCGTTGCCCCCTCGGCATTGGCGAGCAGGTGGCGGAACACACCACGCGCCACGTACTGGGGATCGGCAAATGCATCAGCGAGGCTCGCTACGATCGAGCAGCAACAATCTTTGCCGGCGAAACGCGAACGCCAGACGTCTGCTGTCTCGCTCGCAATGATTGCGGCAACACGGGCTTTCGCTGCGGCGGAATTCTTC
>DASQXF010000474.1:0-8352 GCA_035639895.1 Xanthobacteraceae bacterium | reverse complement strand
CGGCCGTTCACGGTCATGGCGCAGGAGCCGCACATGCCGACGCGACAGGCAAAGCGGTAGGACAGCGTCGGATCGAGGTGGCGTTGCACGAACGTCACCACGTCGAGCACGGTCTGGTTCTCACGCAGGGGAACCTTGTAGGTCTGGTAATGCCCTTGTTCCGCACCGCGCCAAAGCGACACGGTCAACTCGGATCGTGAATCGGACATGCGTTCTTTCGCCCGCTTTCGCGCGATCGGGCGCCACCAGCCATCGGCGCTGCGCCAAATGTAGCAAGCAGAACGCGTCACCAAAAGGTTCTCGGTCAGGAAATGCTGTCCTTGCAGGCATGATGAGCGTTGGCACTGCCGGCCACATTCACTAACATCCACCTTCGAACTGCGAGATGAGCGAGAGGGAGCGCGGTGAAACGGTTGCACATGCTGCTCATCGCGCTGCTCGCAGCAACGAGCGGCTGGATGTCGGCTACGGCATTCGCGCAGGCGCCCTATCCGACCCGGCCCATCCGTCTGGTGATTCCGTCGGTTCCCGCCGGCGTACACGACGTCATCGGTCGCCTCTGGGCGGAGCGGGTCAAGACGCAACTTGGCACGATCGTCATCGACAACCGCGGCGGCGGCGGCGGTCTCATCGGCGCCAATGACGTGGCCCACGCGCAGCCGGATGGCTACAGCATCCTGCTCGGCAGCACCACGACGCATGTCTTGCTCACGCCCGTCATGGCGAACCCGCCCTATGATCCGGGCAAGGATTTTTCCGCCGTCACGATCTTTGCCTATAGCTCGACTTCGATCGTGGCCGGTGCCTCGGTGCCGGTGCGCACGCTTGGCGAGCTGATCGCCTATGCAAAATCCCATTCGGGCAAGCTGTCCTATGGGTCGGCCGGCAACGGCTCGATCACCAATCTCGCGGGCGAGCTGTTCAAACAGCGCGCCGGCGGCCTCGACATCGTGCACGTGCCCTACAAGGGCATCGGTCAAGGAGTCATCGACCTGATCGGCGGACAAATCCCGCTGCTTTCCGCCAACGCCACCGCGCAGATTCTGGAGCTCCACCGCGCCGGCAAAGCGCGCATCCTCTCGGTGAATTCGCAAACGCGCATCAAGGGCGCGCCTGAAATCGCGACCTCGATCGAAGCGGGATTGCCGGACATGGTGGCGCAGACCACGTTCGGGATTTTCGCCCCGGCCGACACGCCGAGACCGATCCTCGATCGGCTCAACGCGGCAACCCAGGACGCGGTGGCCGATGCCGCCTTTCAGGCCGAGCTCGTCAGACTCGGGTTCGAGCCGGTGGGAGGCATCGGACCCGACAAGGCAGCGGGGGTTTTTCGAGACGAACTCGCGCACTGGGCGCCGGTCCTCAAGACGGTGGACGCGAAGTGATTTCGCACCGCCGGCTTTGGCGGAACGGACGATAGGGAGGGATGCGATGAACGTGATCAGCCAACCGCAACCGGTTCTGGACAAGCGCGGCGAGCCGCATGTGCGCCGCTTCGAGGAGCAGCGCTGGCTTATCGACAACATCATTCGGGCCAACGGTATCGATTGGGACCAACCGCGCTCGCTCTATCTCAGCGGTCCCTGCGGGAACGAGGCCAACGCGGATTTCGCCGGCATCCGCGAACGCGTGAAGAAAATGGCCGACATCGGTCCGGCCTTCGAAGCGGTGGCGCGCCGGCGCGAGGCCAAGGCGAAAGCGGCCGAAGAGGCCGATCGCAAAGTGACCGCGCGCGATAATTACTTCATGGCGGCGGTCCACTGGGGCGCGGCGCAGTGGCCTTACGATCAGAACAACGAAGCCAACATCGCCTACAACAACAAAAAACGCGAATGCTACGCGAAATACGCGGCGCTGGCGGATCATCACGTCGAAGCAGTGTGGGTGCCGTTTCGCGACAAGGCGATCCCGGCCTGGTTTCATTTGCCGCCGGGCTACGAGGGCGGCCGCATCCCGGCGGTGATCGCCATTCCGGGTATGGACAGCTTCAAGGAAATCCAGGTTGCGCTTTACGGCGATCGTTTCCTCAACCGCGGCATGGCGGTGCTCGCGATCGATGGACCGGGGCAATACGAAGCGCCCATGATCGGGGTCTACTTCTCCATGGAGAACTGGATGGCGGCGGGCAAGCCACTCGTCGACTGGCTGAGCAGCCGCGCCGAGATCGATGCCGAGCGCATCGGATGCTCCGGCACGAGCTTCGGCACGTTCTTCGGCACAATTCTTAGCGCGCACGAGCCGCGCATCCGCGCGTTTGCCGCCATGTCGGTGTGCCACGAACCCGGCTGCCACACGATCTTTCAGGAAGCCTCACCCACGTTCAAGAAGCGGTTCATGTACATGTCGGGCATCACCGATGAGGACGAGTTCGACCGCTTCCGCAAGAGCATCACGTGGGAAGGCCATGCCGAGAAGATCCGGGTGCCCTATCTGATCGTCGCCGGCGAGTGCGAGGAGCTCAGCCCACTCGAGCATTCCCAGCGGCTGATCAACACGGTCAACGGCCCGAAGCAGATGGTGGTCTACCAGGAATCGCGCCATTCGGTCGGCAACGTCCCGGCGGCCAATCTCGGACCGTTCCCGCCGATCCTGGTCGCGGACTGGCTCGCGGACCGACTCGTCGGCAAGCCATTTGCAAACGAGCACTGGTTCGTGCGCTCGAACGGGCAGATCGACAAGACACCGCTTTAGGAGCCCGATCGATTCACGCGGAACTGGCACGTCATGGCCGGGCAGAAGCGCGTCGAAGACGCGCGTGAACGCGCTTATGCCCGGCCATCCACGTCTTAGGTTCAACTGCTAAGTGCAATGAAGACGTGGATGCCCCCGACAGGCGCGGGCATCCACCGTCCCGATCAGCTCGTTGGCGCTAAGTGATCACATTCGCCTTGGTGAGGGATCCCCACACGTCGACGACGGGCTTGCCGGCAAAATCCAGCTCGCGATAGGCCGAATGCGGCGCGCACAGGATGAGGAGGTCGCTGCGCTTGATCACCTCGTCGAGGGGAAGCAAATCGGGGTCGGTGGTCACGAACGGATCGGTGGTCACCACCGCCTCGCAGAGACTCGCGAGCGCCTTCTTGAACTTATAGCTGAGCGAAGCCCGCGTGTCGTCGATATCCGCTTTGAAGGCCATGCCGAGCAGCCCCACCGTCATTCGCGAGAGATCATAGCGCCGGCGTAGATCGTCACAGATGTGCAGCACCAGGCCTTCATTGACCAGCATGGCGGCGTTGCCGAGGCTGAATTGGTTCTGGGCGAAGGCGGCGAGCTGCATCGTATCCTTCACCAGGCAGGGACCGGCCGCGAGCCCGGGAGTCGGGATGCCGCGCGCGCGCGGGTAATTGCGCCTCATGGCATCGTAGATTCTGCGGTAATCGAGTCCCGCCGCCTTGGCGATCAAGTAGAACTGGTTCGAAGTCGCAAACTCGATGTAGCGGTAGGCGTTGCTGAACAGTTTCGCGAATTCCGCCTCGCGCGGCTTCACGACGACGAGCTCGGGGGCGATGGCGGAAAAGAGCTTCGACGCCTCCTCCTCGGCAGCGGGCGTCGTGCCGCTGATGATTTGCGGAGTCTCCTTGAGCTCCCTGATGCCATGTCCTTGCACCATGCGCTCCGGACAGAACGCGAGCTTGAGATTGCGATTCCTGCGGCGCAGGTAGCCATCGAGCCAATCGGTCGTGCCGGGAAATACGGTGGAGCGCAGCACGAGGAGCTGGCCGTCGGCGAGATACGGCAGCAGTGCGTCGATGCAGTCCTGCACCACCTTGCGAACCGGGTTGAGGAACTCATCGATCGGCGTGCCGATGGTGACGATGACCGGGCCGGTTTGAGAAATCTCCGCCGGCGAGGACGTGAACACAAGCCGCTCGCCCTTGAGCGCCCGCACCAGCAGCTCTTCGCCGCCGTATTCGATGAACGGCAGGCGGCCTGCGCGCAGCGTCTCGAGCGCGTCCCGATTGAGGTCATGCACATTGACGCGATAGCCCGCCTCGGCGAATGCCAATACAAGCGGGATGCCGACGTGACCGGCGCCCCCGACGACGGTCAGGTCAGTGGTATCGAGGCGCGTAGGTATGGCCACAGTCGGCTTGGTACCGGCAATATTCACGCAGTTGCTCCAAGACTTGTGCCGAGAAGAGGCGGCCCCGCCGAGTGATAGCCTAGCTGCCGGTGTAACACAAAGGTTTCGGCCGCCCCAGCGTCAAAGCTCGCGTGGAACCGGCAACGGCGTCACCAATTTGCCGCGATAGCCCTTCGAACGCAGCTTGGGCGCAAGCTCGTCGGCAATGTGCCAGGAAAAAATGACGGCACAATCGGGCTGATCGGAGAATAACCGGCTCTCCTCGATCACAGGGATGGAAGTTCCCGGCATGCACTTGCCGATCTTCAACGAACCCGCGATCTCGCAAACGTAATCGATGATCGCCTCGTCGAGACCGAGATAATTGACCAACGTGGAGGCGCGCGAGGGCGCGCTGATCCCGCAAATGCGCGCGCCCTTCTCCTTGAGCTCGCGAATCATGGCGAGCAGCCTGAGTTTCGAGAGCATCACGTCGTTGCCGAAGGCTTTGAGCCGCGCGAGCATCGCCTCGCCGCGCGGTTCCGCGGCCAGCATCTTCGCAACGCTCTCCTTGACCGGGTGCGCGCCCGGCCGACCGGCATAGACGCGGATCGATCCGCCATGAGTCGGAATGGACCGGGCGTGAAAGACCTCGAGCCCGTGCATTTTCAACAGATTCGCGAGGCTAGTGAGCGAGTAGTAACGCAGGTGCTCGTGGTAGACGGTGTCGTATTGCAGCCGGTCCAGCAGGCCGATGAGGTAGTGAGACTCGGATATGAACACACCGTCGGGGCCGATGAGATCAATAATGCCGTCGACGATCGAATGCACGTCCTCGATATGCGCGAAGCAATTCGCTGCCGTTACCACGCGCGCCGGCCCGTGCTCGCGCTTGACCTCGGCGGCCACCGCCGGGGTGAAGTAGCGCATGAGGGTGGGAATGCCGCGGCTGTTGGCGATCTTGCCGACCTCGGTCGGTTCAATGCCGAGAACGCGGTGGCTCTTGAAGTTCGAGAGCAGCGTACCGTCGTTCGAGCCGATGTCGATGACGAGATCCTGCGGGGCGAGCTTGAGGATTGCCGAGGCTTCGGAATAGAGCTCGGCAAAATTATCGCGCAGCAGCTTCGTTGTGCCGCTCGTGTAAGGATATTCGGGCGGGAAGATAATGACGGGATCGACCGCCAGGCCGAGCTGCACCAACTCGCATTTGGGACAGTACAAAAGATCGGTTGGGAACCAGGGCTGCTGCCGCGGCACCTCGCCCACGGCAACCATCTGGTTCACCGGCGGCATGTAGCCGAGCGAGAGCACCTTGGAGAGCGGCGCGTGGCCGCAGATCTGACAGCATTCCACCGGAACACTGGCGCCGCTGCCGGCGGCGCGGGCGACTTTTGCAGGTGACAACAATGCAATCTCCTTCCGAGCGGCTCATGCTGCCGGCGCCATGCTCTCGTGATCCCAGTACCACTTGAGCGTCGGCGGCAATCCTTCGTCGAGCGGGACGCGCGGTCTATAGCCTAGTGCCGCCAGTTTCGAAATATCGGGGCAGCGGCGCGGCGTGCTGCCCTCGAGCACGGCCGAGGGACCGAGCACAATCTCGCGACCCGCGATCTTGGCCATGCGGCGGGCGAGATCGGCGACGCTGACTTCTTCCGCCGTGCCAACGTGATAGATGCCGAGGTGCTCGCCGTTTGCGCGGATGACCATCACACCCTGCACCAGGTCGTCGACGTGGCAGAAGCTGCGGGTCTCGCCGCCGCTGCCTTGGATGGGGAACGGCACCGCGCCGCTTGCATGCTCGCTCATTGCCCGCTTCAGGCGCACGGCGAATTGCGGGATCACGTGGTCGAATCCCATATCCGGCCCATAGACATTGTGCGGCCGAAAGATCAGCACGCGTTCGAAATGCTTGCGGCCGTGGTTGATGACCATCATCTCGCTGATGATCTTGCCGGCGCCGTAGGAGAGGCGCGGATTGAGCGGATCGGGAACCACGAGCGGTGCACTTTCGTCGGTCGGCACGCATGGTGGCGACTGGTAGACCTCCGAGCTCGAGGCGAGGATCAGTTGTCCGACGCCGTGACGCCGGCAGGCGTCGATGACGTTGACGATGCCTTTCACACCCACGTCGAGCACGAGATCGGGGGCGCTGTAGAACGTCGCCGTGCCGTTGACGAAGGCGAGATGATGCACCTCGTCGATGCCGCGCATGGCCGCATCGACCGCGCCGGCGTCGCGGATGTCACCGCGGACGAACTCGACGTCGCGTTCGACCTCTCGCAGCCGGCGGAAGGCTCCGCGGGAATTGTCGTCGAACACCCGCACTGTCTCGCCTTGGCGCACGAGCGCCTTGACCAAGCCCGAGCCGAGAAAGCCGCTGCCGCCGGTGACCAGGATGCGTCTTGCGCTCATGCATCTGCCGCTTGTTGTTTTTCGCGCCGTCCGCATAGCACATCGGGAGCGCCGATGCGAAACCCCAAAACGGCGTACAGACGCAGTTGAAATGGGGTAGGCTTTCCTGGCAGACCGCCAACACGGGTGTCGTGCCTATCAAGGGAGGGAATTTAATCATGTCTGTGCCGTATCGCTTGGCCGCTATCGGCCTGGCCTGTGTATTGGTCACGCCCGCGAGCGCGCAATTGCTCACACGCAAGGACCTGTCCGCCGCCACGGCGCTTACTATCGCGCAAACTGCCATCGCCACCTGCGCCGCCAACGGCTACCGCGTCTCAGCGACCGTGGTAGGCCGCAATGGCGAGGTCCTGGTCCAGATCCGCGGCGACGGGACTCCGCCGCACACCATGGAGAACAGCTTCAAGAAGGCTTATACCTCGCGCACCTTCCGCATTCCCTCGGGCGAGATGGAAGAGCGGCTGAAGAAAAATCCGCAGATGGGCGCGCAGTACCTCACCGGCTTCACCACCGGGCGCGGCGCGCTGCCGATCAAGGTCGGCGAGGAGGTGATCGGCGCGGCTGGCGCCTCCGGCGCTCCCGGCGGCGAGAAGGACGAAGCCTGCATCCAGGCCGCCATCGACAAGGTCGCCGATCAACTCAAGTAAAGGCGTCGTCGGCATCGGCTGACTGCGACAGAACGAGCGTCAAGCGAGCCCTTCCCGCGCTGCGCTACTTTGCGGCGCAGGCTGCAATCGCGGCGCTGCGTGCCACCGCGAGCGAACTTGCGCCGCGCCTCCGTGCAAGGTGCAACAATGAGCGGATAATTGCTGCTCGGGACCCCGTCAGCGGCGCCTGTCCCCACTCTCGCGAGCAAATGCCAGCCGCGCCTCGACCGTGCGCGGTCCGCCCACCGTTCGCATCAGCAGCCAGACCGCGATCGACACGTTCAGCAGATTCCAGATCAGACCGTTGACGAAGGCGGCGCGATAAGAGCCGGTGAAATCGAACAGTGCGCCGGACATCCAGCCGCCGAGCGCCATGCCGAGCAAGGTCGCCATCAACACGATGCCGAGCCGCGTGCCGGCCTCCTGCGGCGAAAAATAGTCGCGTATGATGATTGCATACATCGCCACGATGCCGCCCTGGAACAGTCCGAACAGCGCCGAGATCACGTAGAGCGACGCCAGGCCGTCGAAGAAAAGATAAAGCAATAACGCCACGCCCTGCAGGGTCGAGCCCAAAAGCAGCGTCGCCACGCCGCCGATCCGGTCCGCAATGAAACCCGACGCGATGCGGCTGAAAATCCCGAAACCGAGCATCAACGAAAGCATTTCGGCGCCGCGCGCGACGCCGTAACCGAGATCGCCGCAGTAGGCGACAATGTGGACCTGCGGCATTGCCATCGCCACGCAACAGGCGACACCGGCGACACACAACAGCGCCTGCAACGTGTTGGCTGAGAGCCCCGGTCCGCGCCGCGCCGCCGCGATGCTGTCCTCCATCGCTGCGTCCCCCTGGATCGGCGCGCGTCGCCGCAAGAGCAGCAAAAGCGGCAGCATGGCAAGCGCGCAGAATACGCCGACGCCGATATGCGTGGCTCGCCAACCTTCGGTCGCGACAAAATGGTGCAGCACGGGTGGCCAGACCGCGCCGGCGGCATAGTTGCCGCTGGAGGCAATGGCAACCGCAATGCCGCGTCGGCGGGTGAACCATTGCGAGGTGTCCGCCATCAGCGGCCCGAACGTGGCGGAGGTGCCAAGCCCGATGAGAACGTACACGAGCGCAAAAGACGTGAGACTGGGAGCAAATCCCGCGGCGATGTAGCCGGCGCTCAATGCGACGATGCCGCACAGTACGGGCATTACGATGCCAAACCGGTCGCTGAGCCGCCCCAT
>DASQXF010000473.1:0-3251 GCA_035639895.1 Xanthobacteraceae bacterium | reverse complement strand
CATCGGCTCACGCGCGACCGCGGCATCACGCCGGGGCTCGCGGTCGTGCTCGTCGGCAACAATCCGGCGAGCGAGAGCTACGTCGCGAGCAAGATCAAGATGACGTCCGGCAGCGGCATGCGATCGTTCGACCACCGGCTGCCGAGGGAGACGAGCGAAGCCGAGCTTCTGGCGCTCGTCGCGCGGCTTAACGCCGATGCCACTGTGCACGGGATCCTGGTGCAGCTTCCGCTGCCGGCGCAGATCGATCCGCACAAGGTCATTGCCGCGATCGATCCGGCAAAGGACGTGGACGGATTTAACCCCGTCAACGCCGGCCGGCTGTCCGCCGGGTTGCCGGCGCTGGCGCCCTGCACGCCGGTCGGCTGCATTCTGCTTGCCAAGACGGTGCAGCCCTCGCTCATGGGCCTCGAGACGGTGGTGATCGGCCGCTCCAACATCGTCGGCAAGCCGTTGGCGCAACTTCTGCTCGCCGAAAATGCGACCGTGACGCTCGCGCATTCGAAGACGCGCGAGCTTGCCGCCGTGTGCCGTCGCGCCGACGTTCTGTTTGCGGCGGTAGGCCGGCCCGAATTGGTGCGACGCGATTGGATCAAGTCCGGCGCCACCGTCATCGATGTGGGCATCAACCGCACGACAGCTGCGGATGGGGGATCGCGCATCGTCGGCGACGTGGCCTTTGCCGAGGTCGCCGAGGTCGCCGGCGCCATCACGCCGGTGCCGGGGGGCGTCGGGCCGATGACCATCGCCTGCCTGCTCGCCAACACCGTGCGCGCGGCCTGCGCCATCGCCGGCCTGCGGGAACCGGCGTTCGGACAGCGTCCGGCGGATGATCGGGAGTAGGGGGCGGCCGAGTGCTGTCGTCCCCGCGAAAGCGGGGACCCATAACCGCCGACTCTGGAATGGGTCCCGCTTTCGCAGGGACGACGGCGGATACTAGACGCGCGAGCCCGAGCTATTTCGTCCAGGCGAAGGCGACTTTGTCGAGGGTGCGCCCGCCGAACCGTTCGGAGGAGCGCGCCACGGCCTTGCCGCCGAGCGCCCGGTAGAAGCCGACCGCCTGCTCGTTGTCCGAGAGCGCCCACACCACCAAGCTGCTGAGCCCGCTCTGGACCAGGTCGCGCCGCGCCGCGGAAAAGAGCTTGCGGCCGAAGCCGAGCCCCTGGAATTCCGGCCGCAGATAGAGCTCGTAGATCTCGCCGTCATAATAGAGGCTGCGCGCGCGGTTGCGGCCGTAGTTGGCGTAGCCGGCCACGCATTCGCCGAACGCGAGCACCGTGATCCGGCTGCCTTTGCGCACCGCCGCGTCCCACCACACCGGACCACGCCGGTTGATGAGCTTGTCGAGTTCGGGTCCGGGAATGATCCCCTGATAGGCGCACCGCCAAGCGTCATCGTGCGTTGCCGCAATCGCCCGTGCATCGGACGGCTTGGCGCGGCGGACTTCGATCAGGGTCGTGCTCATGCGGTGATTGAAGCAAGCACTCCGCCGCGCTTCAAGAGTTATGTTTAACGCTGCACTAACAACGTCGGCGATTGATGTGGATTTGCCACACTGCGGCACCGCCCAGCATCCGCAAACGCGGTGGAAAATCGAGCCATGTTGGCCAGCTGACGGAATGTTGCGGCGGCGACACGGCAAGGCGCGAAATTCGCTCGTGCCGCGTCCGAGACGGCCGGAATGGTGGCTACGGCGGCGCCTGTGTGCGGTAAAGGCGGCAACCCGGCGAATCAATCTGGCTGAAAGCCTTAGGGCAAAGCGCGCGCCGTCTTGTTGTGATGCGTCATGCCCGGGCTTGACACCGCAAGTCGGGTTTACCCGACTTGCGGCACTTCATTGAGGCGCAGAACTCGGGCAAGCCCGAGTTCTGTTGGCATCCATCGAAACAAGAAGCCCTTTAATCGAAGAAGGATCGATTGCCGGGTCAAGCCCGGCAATGACGGCGGATAGATCCGTCTGAATGGCCGAGTATCACACCTGCTCCGCCTCCTTGCGCCGCTCCTCCTTCTTGCGCTCGTTGGGATCGAGCAGCTTCTTGCGCAGCCGGATCGCTTTCGGGGTCACTTCGACCAGTTCGTCCTCGGCGATATAGGCGAGCGCCTTCTCCAGCGTCATCTGGATCGGCGGGATCAGCCGTACCGCCTCGTCCTTGGCATGGGTGCGGATATTGGTGAGCTTCTTGCCCTTGAGCACGTTGACCTCAAGGTCGTTGCCCCGCGTATGCTCGCCTACGATCATGCCGCGATAAACCTTGCATCCGGGCTCGATTAGCATGGGTCCGCGGTCCTCCAGATTCCAGAGCGCGTAGGCGACCGATTCGCCCTGATCGTTGGAGATCAGCACGCCGTTGCGACGCCCGGCGATCTCGCCGCGATAGCTGCCATAGCCGTGGAACAGCCGGTTCATGACGGCGGTGCCGCGGGTGTCCGCCAGCAGCTCGCCGTGGTAGCCGATAAGACCGCGGGTGGGGGCATGGAAGATCAGGCGCACGCGGCCGCCGCCCGAAGGGCGCATCTCGATCATCTCGGCTTTGCGCTCGGAGAGCTTCTGCACGACGATTCCGGAATGCGCCTCGTCGACGTCGATGACGACCTCTTCGATCGGCTCGCGCAGCTCGCCGTCGGGACTGCGCTGAAGCAGCACTTGCGGTCGCGAGACCGATAGCTCGAAGCCCTCGCGCCGCATGGTCTCGATCAGAATGCCGAGCTGCAATTCGCCGCGGCCGGCCACCTCCATGGCATCCTTCTCGCTCGATTCGCTCACTCGGAGCGCCACGTTTCCTTCGGCTTCGCGCAGCAGCCGTTCGCGAATGACCCGGCTCTGCACCTTGTCGCCCTCGGTGCCGGCGAGCGGGGAATCGTTGATACAGAAGGTCATCGCCAAGGTCGGCGGATCGATCGGCTGCGCAGGAAGCGGAACGGTGACGTCCGGTGCACAGATCGTGTGCGATACGGTGGCCTCCGGCAGCCCCGCGATCGCAACGATGTCGCCTGCCATCCCTTCGTCCACCCCGGTTCGCTCGAGGCCGCGGAAGGCGAGCACCTTCGTCACGCGGCCATGCTCGATCAGCGTGCCGTTGCGATCGAGCACCTTGACGCTTTGATTGGGCCTGACCGCGCCCGATGTGATCCGGCCGGTCACGACGCGGCCGAGATAGGGATTGGCCTCGAGAATGGTTCCGAGCATGCGGAATGGTCCGCCCTCGATTACCGGTTCGGCGACGTGCCGGATGACGAGATCAAACAGCGGC
>DASQXF010000472.1:0-4097 GCA_035639895.1 Xanthobacteraceae bacterium | reverse complement strand
GGCGGGCCGGCGTCGAGATGCTGCATATTCCCAACAAGACCGGCGCCGCCGGCATGATCAACGACCTCGTCGTCGGTGACGCGCAGGTCGCGTTTCTCAACGCCGCCAGCACGGCATCCATGGTCAAGGCCGGCAAGCTGCGGCCGATCGCGGTGCTCGCGGAGACGCGGCTGGCGGAATATCCCGATGTGCCGACCCTCGCCGAGGCCGGGTATCCCGGCGTCGGCACGCTGCATTGGCAGAGCATGCTGGCGCCGGCGCAGACGCCGAAAGAGGTTCTCACGACCGTCTTCAACGCGATCGTGGAGGCCTCTCATGCTCCGCAGTTGCAGGAGGCGTTCAAGAAGCAGCTCGTCAGCGTCAAGCCCAACGCGTCGTTGGAGGAGGCGCAAACCTGGCTTGCGAGCGAACTTGCCGCGTGGCGAAAGACGGTAGCCGAGGTCAAGATCGATCTAACCGACTAGTCCGGGTGAGAACTCGGCGGTGCTGGACCAATCGACATGAAGCGCCTGGCTATCCTGTTGCTCGTCTTCGCCGTCGCCGGCACGGCGGCGGCGCAAGACAAATATCCCTCGAAGCCCATCAAGGTCGTCGTGCCGTTCGGGCCGGGCAGCGCCACCGACATCGTCATGCGCATCGTCGCCGAGCACATGCGGCCGATTCTCGGCCAGCCGGTATTGGTCGAAAACAAGCCCGGGGCGTTCGGCATTCTCGCGATCGAGGAGATGGCCCGTTCGAGACCCGACGGCTACACGCTGCAAATCGGCAATCCCGGCACCAACGTGCTCACCCCCATCATCTACAAGAAGAAATTCAAGATCGACTACGACAAGGAGGTGATCTTGGTGACGAGACTGAGCGAGGTTCCGCTCGTCCTCGGAGCCACGACCAAGGACTTCCCGCCGAAGACCTATGCCGAGTTCATTACCTATGCGAAGGCCAATCCCGGCAAGGTGCGCTATGCCAGCGTCGGCGTCGGCAGCAACAATCACTACGATATGGAAGCTTTCGCCAAATGGGCCGGCATCGTGCTCACCCACTTGCCGAACAAGGGGGGTGGCGCTGCCATCACCAACGATCTCGTCACCGGCGACGCCCACGTCGCGCTGCTCAATGCGGCAAGCTCGATGGGTGTCGTGAAGGCCGGGCAATTGCGAGCGTTGGCGGTAATGTCGGACCAGCGCGTGCCCGAATATGCCGATGTGCCGACGCTCATGGAGCTGGGCTATCCCAATGCCAAGGGACTCTGGTCGGCCTTATATGCGCCGGCCGCCACTCCGCCCGACGTGCTGGAGATTGTGCGCAAGGCGGCGGTGCAGGCACTCGGCTCCGAGCAGGTGGCGACGACCTTCAAGCAGCAAATGATCAGGCCGCTGCCCAGCGCTTCGATCGCAGACGCACAAGCATGGAACAAAGCCGAGGTGGCGTACTGGAAGAAGGTCACCGACGAGGTCAAGATCGAGCTGCCGGATTGAACCGCGGGGGCAGTGGGGGAAACAACAGCAATGAAGATGGAGCCGACGCCCGGTGCGGCGGCCTACGGCATCGTCGTGGAAAGAGACGTCGACGTGCCGATGCGCGACGGCGCGCGCCTCAAAGCCGATGTCTTTCGGCCGGAAGACGCCGGCGCATTTCCCGCCATCGTGAATTTGGGTCCTTACCAGAAGGACAAACTCTGGATTCCGCCGAGCAATCTGGAGGAAGAACCGAACCCGCTGATGAACTGGGAAACGGTCAATCCGCACTGGTGGGTGCCCAGGGGCTATGCCGCGGTACGCGTCGACGGGCGCGGCAGCGGCAAATCTCCCGGCCAATGCGAGCCGTGGTCGCTCGCGGAATCGATCGATTTCTACGACGCAATCGAGTGGGTGGCGGCGCAGCCTTGGTGCTCCGGCAAGGTTGGTCTCTTGGGCATATCCTATTTCGCCATCAACCAGTGGTTCGCCGCCAACCATCGGCCGCCTTCGTTGAAGGCGATCATCCCCTGGGAAGGTTTCGCCGATCTCTACCGCGACGCGCTGTTCCACGGCGGATTGCTCAGCCTGTTCATGCCGAATTGGTACATGGCGCATCTCATGCATCACGTCGTGGGTCGCGCATCCCGCCACCATCCGAATAGGTGGCATGCCGAGACGCTTTATTTCTGGCTCGCCAACAGTCTTGACAGCGGCGCCCTCCGCGGTGCCCAGGCGCAATGGGACAAGATCACCATACCGATGTTCAGCGTCGGCAATTGGACCGGCATGGGATTGCATCTGCGCGGCAACACCGAGGCGTTCATGCGTGCGGCGACCCCGCACAAGAAGCTTCGCATCCACGCCGGCACGCACGTGCATCCATTCTACTCGGAGGAGGGGCGGCGCGATCAGCTGCGCTTTTTCGACTACTGGCTCAAAGGCATCGACAACGGCGTCATGGAAGAGCCGCCGGTGAAGCTCGCCATCCGCAAAGGACGCGACGAGGTGGAGTGGCGCTTCGAGCGCGAATGGCCGCTCGCGCGCACGCGCTGGACCAAATTCTTTCTCGATTTGTCGCAGCCGGCGCCGGGCACGAGATCCGGGCGGCTTGTCGATGCCAATCCGCCGGCTTCAAGCTCGCGGAGTTATCCCGCCACCAGCCTGGGGTCGATGGGATCGACGTCGGCCGCGTCCTCACAAGTGATGGGCGGCGCCATTCCCGCCGACATGGGCGTCACGCTCGAAACCGCGCCGTTGGCGCAGGACGTCGAGGTCACCGGCCCGATCGCCGCTGTGCTGTGGGTCGCGAGCTCGACCGAGGACATGGATCTTTTCCTCACCATCCGCAACATCGATGCCGATGGCAACGACGTGCTGGAGACCGGCCAGCAAGGAACACCGGTACCGGTGGCGAAGGGATGGCTGCGCGTCTCACATCGCGAATTGGATCCGCAGCTGTCGCTGCCATATCGGCCGTACCATCGACACCAGCGGCGGCTTTATCTCGAGCCCGGCGAGATCGTGCGGGTCGAGGTCGAGATCTGGCCGACCTCGATGGTGTTCCGCCGCGGCCACCGCATCTGCCTCGACATCCAGCCGCGCGATGGCATCGGCAGCGCCGGTTACATGCACTACCACGCCGACTACAACAGCGGGACGAATACGATCTACGCCGGCGGGGAGAACGAATCGTATTTGCTGCTCCCGGTGATCTCGCCGAATCCGTAGGGCGGGCAAAATCGCTTGGCGAGGGCGGACGATTCGCACAGGTATGGCCTGCGATTTTGCCCACTGACGGCACGCGTGGGCATTGCGCCGGCGCGATGGGGGCGGATGATAGAGCTGAAACGCGCAATGCCCACCCTACGGGCCACGGCGCTGTGCGGAATAACCATACGGATGGGAGCCGCAGGTGAGCCTCGACGAAGGACAGAGTAATTTGCACCATCCGTTCTGGCGCATGCTTGCGCGCAGGGACGTGCTGGCGGGGTTGCTGTTCATCGGCGTGGCATTGCTCGGGCTCTGGCTGTCGCGCAATTATCCGATCGGCACCGCGTTGCGCATGGGCACCGGCTACGTGCCGCGGCTGTTGTGCTGGCTCCTCTTCGGCCTCGGCGCCGTCGTCCTCGTGCAGGGGCTGCGCGAGGCGCAAGACGCCCGGCCGCTGTCGTCCAGTGATGTCTCGGCGTTGCGGCCGGTCATTTTCGTCACCGCGAGCCTGGTGATCTTCGGGCTCAGCATCGAGCGGCTCGGGCTCATCATTTCGATCCTGCTGCTGATCGGCGTGGGTGCGGTGGCGGCGCGCGGACTGCGACCTATAGAGACCTTCGCGGCAGCGCTGGTGCTCATCATCCTCTCCTGGGGCATCTTCATTCTCGGACTGGGGTTGACCATCCCGGTCTGGCCGGAGTGGTAGATGGAGCTGCTCCACAATTTTGCGGTCGGATTCGGCGTAGCCCTGACGCCGGCGAATCTGTTGTTCGCGCTCGGCGGCGCGCTGGTCGGAACCTTGATCGGCGTTCTCCCCGGGATCGGCCCAATCGCGACCATCGCGATGCTGCTGCCGCTGACCTTTCATCTCGAACCGACGTCCGGCTTGATCATGCTCGCCGGCATCTTCTACGGCGCGCAATACGGCGG
>DASQXF010000471.1:0-3306 GCA_035639895.1 Xanthobacteraceae bacterium | reverse complement strand
GATGCCGAGCTTCACGAAGCGCTCTTGGGTCATCGCTTGGTAGAAGTGCCCCGCCCACTGATCATATGGGTAGCCGGCCGCGATGATGTCCGCGACGGTGCTATCGGCGTGGCCACCGAGATTGATCCCTTCCACGCGCAGAACATCGTCGCCGCGGCCTCGGCCGCCGGCAATTGCGGCATAGTGATAGAAGAGATCGAGCAGCCGTTTGTCATCGAACGCCGCGCTCGGCATGCTGATCGGGGTGTGCATGCGCAACGGCAGCGCGCCGCGCTCGGCATTCTCGCGGTAGGCGCGGATGACCGTGGGCGTGAGCCCGTGACCTTCGTAGAGCGATGTCGTTCCCGCCGCGACATAGGCTTGTGCGCCCAAGCGGACGCTGTCCACCCGATCGGAGTACTTGAAGCGAGGCAGGTCGCGGAAAAGCGTGTACTCCAGGACCGGGGAGAAATTTCTCTCCAAGAACACGCCCGTCGGCTCGCCGCGTGCATCCTTCACGATCTCGACGTTGTGTGGCGCGGACGAGTCGCGCGTCACGCCCGCGCGCCGAAGCGCCAGGGAGTTGGCAACCGACGGAAATGGACGGCGACTCCACCAGCCCCACACCGCACGAATGTAGACAGCGTGGTCGGGAGCGACGGCATCGAGATCATGTCGATTTGGGAAACGGCCGTCGGTCAATTGCTCCGGGCGGCTGATGTACTCGTGCGGCGGCTCGCCCATCGGCATGAGCACGATCCACTCCCCGGCGGGCGTCGTCTGCGCCGCACGTTTGACGACATCGACGATGTCGGCGACGGAGTGAAGGCCGGCAATGGGAATGCCGCCGCGCGCCTTGAGACCTTCCCGATCCGCATGCGGATGCGCGTCGAAAAACCCGGGCAGCACTGAACGACCCCCGAGCTCGATGAGGCGCGTCGTGGGGGCGGCATCCTTGAGAAGCGCCGCGTCGTCGCCGACCGCCACGACCTGACCCGATCGCACCGATACGGCTTGCGCTAATCGTGAGCTACGATCCAGCGTGATGATCTTGCCGCCGTGCAGGATCAGATCGGGAGGGAGCATGCGTTCGTATTGTAGTGCATCTTTCCGCCGATTTGCGCCAGACCCTCAATGAGGCTTTCGCTCGTTGGCGTCGCCTCGTCTCAGGCTACTTGCACGGTTTCGATCAGGTCACGCGTGCGCGTCACGCGCGGCCATGCCTGATCGAAGTCGGCAACCAGCATGTTGAAAGCTGGGGACTCGAGGCTGTGACGAAGCGTTGCCATATCGTTGAACTGGTACAGCGCATAGTGGACCGATGGGTCGCTGCGGCTCCAGAAGCGCCAGCCTTTCTCGGCACGGAGCTTGTCCATCGCCAATGGCAAGTGATGCGTTCCATACCATTGATCGAATTTCGCGCGGTCGGACTCGTCGGCCACCTGCGCTCGAACCATGAAGTAGGCTTTGTTCGCTTCCATGCTTTCTCCTCCAGCATCGCCACCTTCGCGATGTCCTGTCTGGCTATTCTCTGGAACGCGGCAAATCCGTCTCCCGCGCTGCTCTTATCGCACGCCCTGTGATCGTCCGCAGCACAAGCGCGGTGCGGCTGCCCATTTGTCTGCATTGACACGCATTCGAGGCTCAACAATGCTCCCGCTAGTAAGCCTTCTTACACGGAGCCTTTGTGATAACCCATGATGGAACGCCGGAAACTTGCGACACTGGAAGTCTCGGCCATCGGCCTTGGTTGCATGAGCATGACGCCGATTTACGGCGTGCCGGACCCTGACGAAGCCATCGCCACGCTGCACCGGGCGCCGGAACTTGGCATCGACTTCATCGATACGTCTGATGCTTATGGCGCGAATGGAGCCAACGAGGAATTGGTGGGGCGGGGCCTGAAAGGGCGACGCGAAAGCTACATCCTTGCAACAAAGTTCGGCAATATTCGTCTGCCCGATGGCAGGCCTGGTGCGAAGGGCAATCCGGAATACGTCACGGAGGCCTGTGACAAGAGCCTGAGGCGGCTCGGTACCGATTACATCGACCTCTATTTCATCCACCGGATCGATGACACCGTGCCGATCGAGGATACGGTGGGGGCCATGGTGCGACTCAAGGAGCAGGGGAAGATTCGCCATCTGGGAATTTCCGAAGCGGGACCGAACACGATCCGTCGTGCCCACAAAGTCCACCCGATGGCCGCGCTGCAGACCGAGTATTCGTTGTGGACGCGCGACGTAGAGCAAGAAATCCTTCCCCTTTGCCATGAGCTCGGTATCGGCTTTCTCGCTTACGCGCCGCTAGGTCGCGGTTTCCTGACCGGCGTCGTTGCGGCCGGCGACGGCATGCCGCAGAACGACCACCGGCGTAATATGCCGCGCTTTCAAGGCGAGAACGCACGGCAAAACCAGAAGCTCGTCGATGAGCTCAAGCGACTTGCCGCCGATGAACGCTGCTCGCCAGCCCAGCTCTGTATCGCTTGGCTGCTGTCGCGCAAACCGCCGCTGGTGCCGCTTGTCGGCACCAGCAAGCGAATATGGCTGGAGCAGAACGCCAAGACGACCGATGTGACGCTATCCGCGGCAACGCTTGCCGCGCTCGACAAAGCGTTTAGGCCGGGCATTACCCGGGGTGAGCGCTATCCGGCGCCGATGATGGCGCGTTTGGGGCTTTAGGAGTCTTTGCGGTTGCCCCGCGGTCCCTCATGGTTTCCTTCTCTTGCACATGAAGATCGGAACGAGCGTGAGCCCTGTTCCCTTCGCCGAGGCGGCCCGATAAGGTCTAACCATCATGTCCGTATTGACGCAGCACGCGCCGGGGCAAGCTCGCGAAACGAGCGGCATAGCCCGCGGCATTGCAGCGCTCGCCGAAGACAAGCTCTACGCTCTGCAACACCCTTATGCGCTCGACGGTCGAGTCAGTTCCTATCCGGCGAGCGCACGCGGATTTTCGGTGGCGAACAGCTACCTGCTGACGCAGAGCGACGCCGCCATGCTCGTCGACACCGGCTTTGGCAAGGACGAGCCGGTCATCCGCGCACAGATCGAGTCGCTGATCGCGCCCGGGCTGCCGCTGTCGCTTTTCCCGCTGCGGCTGAACGAGTTCATGTCCATCAACAACGTGGAAACCTTCGCCGCGCACTTTAACGTCGAGCAATGCTACACCAGTAACATCGATGCAGCGCTGTGGTTCGATTTCGGCGCCAAGGCAAACGGCCGCAGCATCCTGGATTCGATGCCGATCACCGCGGTGACGCGGTCCGACACCATCCAGCTTGGAAAAAAGGGCCGCTTGATCGATGTCATGCAGGCGCCGATCCGC
>DASQXF010000470.1:0-2594 GCA_035639895.1 Xanthobacteraceae bacterium | reverse complement strand
CTCCAGGGATTGGCAAATTCGGCGGCGGCCCACGTCACTGCGTTGATGCAAGCTCGCTAGCATTGCAACGCGCCAATCTTCCGTCCGTCGCTCCTGGCGCGCGCCGGGAGTGGCCCACCCTTCCCGAGTACATTATATAGTATGCGACTCAGCGGGATCCGCTTATGGCCGAAAATGCCCATTCCGACGTCGAGCGCCTCCCCTTCGAGCGGGCGATCGAGGAGCTCGAATCGATCGTCAAACGGCTCGAGGAGGGGAAGGTGCCGCTCGAGGAGTCGGTCGCCATCTACGAGCGTGGCGAGGCACTCAAACGTCGCTGCGAGGAGTTATTGCGTCAGGCCGAGGCGCGGGTGGAGAAGATCACGCTCGATGCCGCCGGCAAGCCGACCGGAACCGAGCCGCTCGACGTCACCTAAACCGGGACTTGCGATTATTGATTACCGGCGTCGCATCGCGCGCAGGTCCGGCAATTTCTGCTTCAGCCGCCCCATATCCTTCCACGGATCCTGCTTGAGGCCGCTGAGACGTCGGCCAAGGTTGAGCATCGTATATTGGTTGCCGCCTTTGGTCCGACCCAGTTCCTCCCACGTCACCGGTGCCGAAACAGCCGCGCCCGGACGGGCACGCGTCGAATACGCCGCGACCGAAGTCTGCTCCAACGAATTGCGAAGATAATCGACGAAGATCTTCCCGCGGCGCAGGGACTTCGTGATCTTGGCAATATACCGGTTAGGTTCGTCGGCGGTCATCGCGAGCGCCACCGCCTGGGCGAAGTTCTTGGTGGTGCGCCAATCGGCGCCGTCAATCGGCAAAACGACGTGCAAGCCCTTGCCGCCGGTAAGCTTCACGAAGCTTTGCAGATCCAGCGCGGTGAGCCGCTCGCGCACGTCGCGGGCGGCGGCGACGACGGTCGGCCAGGCGACGTCTTCGCCGGGATCGATGTCGAAGATGATGCGGGTACAGACGTCCAAGCGATCGATCATCGATCCGCGCACGTGCAATTCAAGTGCCCCCGCTTGCACCAGCGAAAGCACCCCGTCCAGATCTTCAACCGCAAGCACCTGTCTCCTATTGCGGTCGATCACGGTATGCAGATTCTGTTCGGTGAGACCGGCGGAAGCATGCTTTTGGAAGAAGCACTGACCGCTCGTCCCATCGGGGCAGCGCACCAGGGCCAGCGGACGATTGATGATCTGCGGCGCCATCCAGTCCCAGGCCGAGCGATAGTAATCCGCCAAGTCTCGCTTGGTGATGCCGACATCGGGCCAATAAACTCGGTCGGGGTGAGTAAAGCGAACCTCGCCGCCCTGCCGACCGCTTGAGGACTTGCGACCATTCGCTCGCGTCTTCGTCTTTGATGTCCTGGTCATGGCCTTTGCCGTTTCTGCCGCGACCTTCGGAGCGATCGCGGCCCTCGCGTCGGCCGCAGCGGTCGCCGGCTTCTCACGAACCACCTCCTGCGGCGACTTGTCCTCACGCACGCCTTTGAACGCCGCCTGGCGCACGATGCCGTCCGAGCTCCAGCCACGCAAATTCGCCTCGATCACCGTCTTCGGCTCGACCCAGCGGATATCGGAACGACGGGCCTCGGCGCGGGGAATTTGGTCGAAAGGCGGTGCGGAGATCTCCAGCGGATGCAGCCGCTTCCATAAGTCGCGCGCAATGTCGCGCGTGTAACCAGTGCCGACCCGGCCCGCATAAATAAGCCGGCCGCGATCGTAATAGCCCACTGCCAATGCACCGATCGCCCGCGGCAGCGCCGTCGACGGCGAATAGCCGCCGATGACCAACTCCTGGGCGTTGGAGCATTTGACCTTGATGAAAGTGTCCGAGCGCCCGCTGCGATAAGGCGCATCCAGGCGTTTCGAGACGATTCCCTCGAGTCCCATTTGGCACGCGTGCCGCAGCACGGCTGCCCCGTTTTCCTCGAAGTGGTCACTATATTTGACCGGGCCGGCTTGGACCTTTTCAAGCAACTGAGCCAGCTCAGCCTTGCGCTCGACCATCGGCAAGATCGTCAAATCGCGTCCGTCAAGATGAAGCAGATCGAACACGTAATAGATGAAGCGCTCGCGCTCGCCGCTCTTGAGCGCCGCCTGCAACTCCGAAAAGCTGGAAATTCCGTTCTTGTCCTCGACGACTACCTCACCGTCGATCAGCGCCGTGCGCGCGGGAAGCTTGGCGACGGCGGCGGCGGTGTTCGGAAATTTTTCGCTCCACTCGAGGCCCTTACGCGTGAGCAGACGCACGTCGCCGTCATCGAGCCGCGCCTGGATGCGGTAGCCGTCGAACTTGATCTCGTGCGCCCAGCCAGCCCCGGTCGGCGCCGTCTCGTGCAAGGTCGCTAGCGAAGGCGGCACGAAATCCGGCAGTCGTGCACCACCGCCCTTATCCGTGCTCTTGCGGGTTTTACTCTTGCCGCTTTTGCGCGATTGGGTGCGATCGCGCGGGCTGCGCGCGCGCTGGCGCGCCGCTTTGCCCGTGCTCGCACGCGACCGCAAGGCGTGACCTTTGGTGGCGCCGGCCTTCACGTTCTCCTGCACGCTCTTGGTCGAGTGCCAGACCCGCTTGCGACCCTTGCCTTCGGAGATCTC
>DASQXF010000469.1:0-4091 GCA_035639895.1 Xanthobacteraceae bacterium | reverse complement strand
TCGCGACGATCCCAATAATGGAATAGGGGCGCGATGATGCCGCGCGGCTCGAGCCTCTCGTAGAGGCCGATGCGGTCGAACAGCTCCAGTGTGGCGGGATGGTTGGTTCCGGCCCGCGGCACCTGTTCGAGGAAATTGTCCTCGCCCAGCTGTTCGATCAGGCAGATCTCGATGCCCTGCTGTGCCAGCGCCAGCGACAGGCAAAGCCCGACCGGTCCCGCCCCGATCACGATCACGCGGTTGGAGGACTTGTGCATAGAAGCTCGTCAGCGTGTCCCGGACGCGGTGCAGCGCGAGCGCTAGCGAAGCGATGCACCGCTGATCCGGGACCGCCGCGGATCGTAGCGGTCCCGGGTCTGCAGCGCAGCATTCCGCTTCGCTCCATGCCTGCGCTGCGCCCGGGACACGCGTCTTACGTTAAAGGATTATGTCCCATAGCCCTCTCCACGAAAGAGGGAGCAGACCGAGTAAGTGTCGGGAATGTGCGCATAGTGCGCTTCATGAATTCTTCGCGGCGACCACGTCCTTCACGGCCCCGACCCAGCCGGTGTGGGTGAGGTCGAATACGATGCCGAGCGGATCCTTGTATTTGGCCTCGTAATAGGAGTGCGCCGTGTCGCTAGGCTTTCCCGGCTCCGGCCGGCCGGCGAGATACTTTCCGCCGGCGCTGACGACCTTCTTCTCGGCTTCGTCGAGATCATCCACCCACATGCCGAAATGATAGATTCCGACCGGCTCGTCGCCTTCCTGTCTGAGCAGCGCGACATTGACGGTCCCGTCGGAGACATAGAGGCCCCGGCGGGCCTTGCCTGCCACTTTCATGTCGAAGGCTTCCTCGAAAAACTTGGCGGCTTTTTCCGGATCGGGAACAATGAGCGCGATGTGGCGAAGCTTGGCCATGACCTCTGTCCTTGTGAGCCATTGAGCAAGGGACAATAGCGAGGAACCGCGCCTGACCACAAGGCGCGCGGCTGTTATGCTGCGCGCGCTGGCCGCGGCAGGGGCGAGAACAATGTACAAGGACTTGCGCGAATTCATCGAGCTTGTCGACAGGCTCGGCGCGTTGCGGCGCATTGATGGCGCCGATCCCAATTTCGAGATCGGCGCCATTACCGAAGTCGCGGCAGGGCGATCCGATGGGCCGGCTCTCCTGTTCGACGCCATCAAGGGCTTTCCGCGCGGCTTTCGCATCTTCACCAACGCCACCACGAGCCTGCAACGCGCCGCGCTCGCGCTCGGCATCGACCCGGCCTTGCGGCCGCTCGACGCACTGAAAGCCTGGATGGAGAAGCGCAAGACCTTGCAGCCGCGCGCGCCGCTTGCGGTCAAGGACGCGGCCTTTCTGCAGCACACAGTTGCCGATAAGGACGTCGACCTCGCCAAATTCCCGGCACCGGTCTGGCATCGTCACGACGGCGGCGCCTTCCTCGGCTCGGGCTCGATCGTGATCATGCGCGATCCGAACGGCGGTTGGATCAACGCCTCGATCTACCGCGTGCAGGTGCACGGCCGCGACAAGGTGACGGTGCAGTTCGATCATGCCGGGCGGCACGGCGCCATCATCGCCAAGAAGTATTGGGAGCAGGGTAAGCCCTGTCCGCTCGCGGTGGTGAACGGCGAAGACCCGGCGCTGTTCGTCGCTGGCTTCGAATATCTGCCCGCCGGGCAATCGGAATACGAGTTTGCCGGCGCGATCAAAGGCGCGCCGATCGACGTCCATCCCGGGCCGCTGACTGGGCTGCCGATTCCCGCGCACGCCGAGATCGTGCTCGAAGGCGATCTCCTGCCGATGAGCGAGAGCCTGCCCGAAGGTCCGTTCGGCGAGTTCACCGGCTATTACGCCTCGGAGGCACGTCCGGCCCCGGTGATGCAGGTTGCCGCCGTGCATCATCGCGCCGATCCGATTCTGCTCGGATCGCCGCCGATGAAGCCGCCGCGCTTTCATTTCGGCCTGCCGTTTCGCGCCGCCACGATCTGGCAAAATCTCGAGGCCGGAGGTGTAACCGACGTGGTCGGCGCTTGGCAGCACGTGTCGCAGCTCATGACCGTGGTGGCGATCAAGCAGCGCTACGACGGCCATGCCAAACGCGCCGCACTCGTTGCCGCCGCGCACAGCTATATGGCGCGGCTCGTCGTCGTCGTGGACGACGACATCGATCCGTCGAATCTCAATGACGTCATGTGGGCGGTCGCCACCCGCTGCGAGCCGTCGGAACAAGTCGACATTGTCCGCAACGCCTGGAGCTCCGCCCTCGATCCGCGCATCTCTCCGGCGGAGAAGGCGCGCGGCGTCACCTCGCATTCGAAGCTCATCATCGAAGCCGTTCGGCCGTTCGCGTGGCTGGACAAATTCCCGCCGACCTCGGCGCTTTCCCTCGAGGAGGCGCGCGCCGTCGAGGAGAAGTGGGGAGGGGTGTTGAAGTAATACCAGACGCATTCACGTCAGCCTCCGCCGTCATTGCCGGGCTTGACCCGGCAATCCATCCACCTTCGGAAAAAGCTTCTTGCGAAGAAGATGGATGCGCGGGTCAAGCCCGCGCATGACGAGTGAAGACAACTGCTGCGGATAAGGGCGCTATCTGCTGATTGTCACACCTTGGAAATCTCGAACATCGACGGGTGGAACAGCTCCTCGAGGGCGACTTTGCGCTCGATCAAACCCTGCTCGTGCAGGTACTGCGTCAATGCCGTGATCTCGCGCATGTTCTCCGCGATCCCGTAAGGCCAGAAGTCCTTGCCCATGAGGGCCGCCGTGTCCTCCGTTTCCGGGATCAGCCAAGGCAGCATGACCATCAGCGCGTTGACGTCGAAGAGATCGACCATCGCCAGCGTCCTGGCCTCGCAGAATGCCTTGTAGACGCTCGACGGCAGCCACGGATATTTGTGCACCAGCTCCTTGCGGATGCCGACAAGATGCATGAGCGGGAACATGCGCGTCTTTTTATAGTAGGCCTGCTCGGCTTCGCGCGTATTGGCAAACAGCCGCTTGATGTGCGGCTCCCCGCGCAGGAACGATGAGGGCGCGCGCGCCGTGAACAACGCGTCGAGCTCGCCCTCGCGCAGCATGCCGACGAGGGTCTCCTCCTTGCCGATGGGCTTGAGGTCGAGCCCGGCAATCGGCTTGAGCGGGGTGCGCTCGTCGCGCCCCGGCTCCTCCTGGCCGCCGCTACGCCAATGAATGTCGGTCGGCAGCACGCCGTATTCGTGCTGCAGCATGCCACGCATCCACACGACCGCGGTGATTTGATATTCCGGCAGGCCGATCCGCTTGCCCTTCAGATCGGCCGGGGTGCGGATGCCGGCATCGGCGCGCACGTAAATGCCGGAATGCCGGAACAGCCGCGACACGAACGCGGGAATGCCGATATAGGCCGAAGTCCCCACGGCCACGGTGCGGATATAGCTCGAGAATGAAAGTTCCGAGACGTCGAATTCCTGGTAGCGGAAGGCGCGAAAAAAGATCTCCTCGGGATAAAGCGGCAGGTAGGTGGCCTCGCAGCCTTCCACCTTCACCCGCCCGTCGCGGATGGCGCGCGTGCGATCGTAATTGCCGCAGGCAATGGTTATCGGCACCTCGACCATTGGGCCTCCTCAATCGGTTTGGCGGGGAAATACGGCGCAAGAGGGAATTTCCGCAAAGCGTACTTGCTTCCATCTTCGCTGTGAAGCGTAGCCTCTGTTTACACCCACGTCCTCCTTCCAGTCTTTCCGGAGAAAGCGAACAGACGCCACGTCCCGGATGCGGTGCAGCGCGAAACGAAGTGAAGCGGTGCACCGCTGATCCGGGACCGTCACGGAGTGGAAAGGTCCCGGGTCTGCGGCGCACCATTCGCTCCGCTCATGCTGCGCCGTGCCCGGGACACACCTGTTGACAAGCGTCGCCTTGTTGGACCTTTCCGCCCGCGATATTTTCATGGTCGGAGCGCCAGCCGATGTGCGGGTCCATCGGATCGGCCAGGGAGAAACGTCATGATGTCGAGCGTGATCGGCGGCGCCATGCTGCCCCATGCGCCTCAATTCTTCACCATGCCCGAGACCGAGGACAAGAAGGTCGTCGAGCACGTGCGCGAGGTCGCGGCCGCGATCGGCAA
>DASQXF010000468.1:0-2694 GCA_035639895.1 Xanthobacteraceae bacterium | reverse complement strand
GTGATCGCGCGCGCGCCATAGGCGAGCCGCTTGCCGCCCTCGAATGTGCCACGCACCAGAGGATGGGTCTTGAAGCGCTGAAACTCCTCGAACGGGTTGAGATACGGGTTCGCATAATTGAGATGAACCACGAAGCCGACCGAAACGAGCCGGTCGTCGAAATGATAGAGGAACGAGCCACCTCCGGTGCGGTTATCGAGGGGCCAGCCGAAGGTATGCTGCACCAGGCCGGGGTGATGCTGTTCCGGCGCGACTTGCCACAGCTCTTTGAGGCCAAGCCCGAACTTCTGCGGCTCGCGGCCGTCGCTGAGCGCGAACCGCTGCTCGAGGATCTTGGTGAGGCTGCCGCGGGCACCCTCGGCGAACAGGGTATATTTCGCGCGCAGCTCCATGCCGCGGGTGAAGCTGTCCTTGTGATGCCCGTCCTTTGCGACGCCCATGTCGCCGGTGGCAACCCCGGCAACCGAGCCGGCACCGTCGAACAGCACCTCGGCCGCGGCAAAGCCCGGATAAACCTCAACGCCCAAGGCTTCCGCCTTGGTGGCCAGCCAGCGGCAGACACTGCCGAGCGAGACCACGTAGTTGCCGTGGTTGCTCATCAGCGGCGGCAGCATGAAATTGGGCAGACGCACTGCGCGCGATGTCCCGAGCCAGAAGAAACGATCGTCACTGACTTCGGTCTTGATGGGGGTGTCTTCGTCGCGCCAGTGCGGGATCAACCGGTCGACGCCGATGGGATCAATCACCGCGCCGGAGAGGATATGCGCCCCGACTTCCGATCCCTTTTCGACAATGACCACGCTGGTGTCGGGCGAAAGCTGCTTGAGCCGGATCGCCGCGGCTAGGCCGGCAGGTCCCGCGCCGACAATCACGACATCGAACTCCATCGCCTCGCGGGCGGGCAGATCCTCGGCGCTCATGGGCTTCTCCAAGCGAGACGAACGCGCTCGCTGCGGTTCGGCGCGACTGTAACGAGGAACCGTAACCGGTCTACCCCTTTTACTCTCGACCGACACGGGGCATTGTCCAGGCGCTCTGAACTGAGATTGCCTGCCGACGGGGAGCGGCGATGACCACAGCCCGCGATCAAGCTGCCCGCGAGCTACTCGCGTTTTATCGAGAGGCCGGCATCGACGCGCTGCTCGAGGAGACGCCGCTCGATCGGTTTGCTGGCGAGGGCGCGACCACCGCCCCTGCACCCCGCACAGACTCCGCCCGGCCACCGCCCGAGAGGCGCGTGGGCGCGACCGGCGGCGCGCTTTCCGCGCGCGAGCGCGAGGTCGTGAGCCGGCCCGCGCTTGCCCTCCCTCCCGAGGCCGCCGTGATGGCGGCGCGCGAGGCGGCGAAAAGCGCGACTACTCTCGCACAGTTGCGCGCGATGCTCGAACGCTTCGAAGGCTGCGCGCTGCGCACGACGGCAACTCAGCTTGTCTTCGCCGACGGCAATCCGCAGGCGCGCGTCATGTTCGTGGGCGAGGCGCCAGGACGCGATGAGGACATCGAGGGGCTGCCGTTCGTCGGCCGCTCGGGCAAGCTGCTCGACCGCATGATGGCGGCGATCGGGCT
This sequence comes from Xanthobacteraceae bacterium, assembly GCA_035639895.1. Taxonomy (GTDB): domain Bacteria; phylum Pseudomonadota; class Alphaproteobacteria; order Rhizobiales; family Xanthobacteraceae; genus VAZQ01. Next base: position 1,128 of record DASQXF010000468.1, on the reverse strand, counting down.
CGACCGCAGCTCGGCCTATATCGCCAACGTCGTGCCCTGGCGTCCGCCGGGCAACCGCACGCCGACACCACAGGAATCCGCGGTTTGTCTGCCCTTCACGCTGCGCCAGATCGAACTCGCCGACCCCGACATTTTGGTGTGCCTCGGCAGTCCTTCGACGCAGACGCTGCTCAACAGCAAGGACGGTATCCTCAAGACCCGCGGACGCTGGTTGCCGTTCCATACCGGCACGCGCGAGATCCGCGCGATTGCCACGCTGCATCCCGCCTATCTGTTGCGCCAGCCGGTGCAGAAGCGCTTTGCCTGGCGGGATTTTCTGGCAATCAAGAAGGCATTGGCGACGTAGCGGTTGGTCCGCAACGAGCGACGGGAGGCCCACATGACAAAAACAATCGAGCACGTGCACTGGCCGGAGGCACCCGACATGTGGATGCCTTACGCGCCCGCGATCAAGGTCAGGGGCGGCACGACGGTCTATCTCGCCGGGGTCACCGCGGCGCCCGTCTACCACCATCACCCGCACCGCCCCGAGGAATTCGACGCGATGCCGCGCGACATGGAGGGCCAGGCCCGCGCCGCGCTCGAGAATCTAAAGCGCGGACTCGAAGCCGTGGGGGCGACGTTTGCAGATGTGGTCACCGCCGACCGCTTTGTCACCGATCTCTCAGATCAGGACGCGCTTAACCGCGTCTGGGGCGAATATTTCCGCGAGGCCAAGCCCGCCACGACCACCGTGCAAGTCGTGCGGCTTGCCACGGATCCCCGCTGCCTGGTCGAAATCAACGCGGTGGCGGTGGTCGACTGATCGCCCGGTGGTTACCGCTCGAGCTCACCCGGGCAATGCGAACTTTATGGCGAAGATCAGAGCCAGGATCACCACCGCCGGCTTCGCCTCGCCGTATTTGCCGGCGATGAGCTTGGCCAGCGCATAGGTGATGAAGCCGAGCCCGATGCCGGTGGCAATCGAATAGGTGAGCGGCATGGTGATCGCAGCCACCACCGCCGGGGCATATTCCGTGATGTCCTCCCATTCGATCTCGGCCAGGCCACGCGTCATCACGCAGGCGACGTAAAGCAGCGCCGCCGCCGAGGCGTAGGCCGGAATCATCTCGGCGAGCGGCGAGAAGA
>DASQXF010000467.1:0-2332 GCA_035639895.1 Xanthobacteraceae bacterium | reverse complement strand
TGCTCGGGGGCCATCCTGGTGCTGGTGTTCGCGCTGGCGCAGGGGCTGTTCTGGACCGGGGTCATCTCCACATTCGTCATGGCGATCGGCACCGCCATCACCGTTGCCGCGATTGCTTCCATTGCCGTCGGTGCCAGGGCGTGGGCCCAGCACGTCGCTCAAGCGCGCTCCGGCTATGGCATGCTGGCGATGCGCGGCATCGAGGTCTGCGCGGCCGTTGTGATCATTGCCTTCGGTGCATTGCTGCTCACCGGCTACATGGTGAGCGAACGGATGGTTGGGATTTAGCTCGCAAGTCCGCCGGACGCCTACGTCCGAACACTTCAATTACCCGGTCACGCATTCCGAGAGCCACAAATGCCAATCGAACAACTCTCGACCCGCTGCTGCGTCGTCGGTGGGGGACCGTGCGGGCTCATGCTCGGCTTCCTGCTCGCGCGCGCCGGCGTCGACGTCGTCGTGCTCGAGAAGCATGCCGACTTCCTGCGCGATTTCCGCGGCGACACGATCCATCCCTCGACGCTGGATGTCATGGCGGAACTCGGTCTGCTCGACGATTTCCTCAAACTGCCGCACCAGAAAGCGCCCAACATCAGCGCATTCTTCGGCGGCCAGCAGTACGCCTTCGCGGATTTCAAGTACCTGCCGACCCGCTGCAAGTTCATTGCGCTGATGCCGCAATGGGACTTTCTCAATTTTCTCGCCGAGCGCGGCAAGAATTATCCCTCGTTCCACTTGCGCATGCGCGCGGAGGCCGTCGACCTGATCGAGGACGGCGGCCGTGTCGCGGGAGTGCGCGCCAATACGCCGGATGGCGCGCTCGAAATCCGCGCCAATCTGACGGTCGGCTGTGACGGGCGGCACTCGACGGTGCGCGAGCGCGCCGGGCTCACGGTGGAGGATCTTGGGGCGCCGATGGACGTGCTCTGGTTCCGGATGCCGAAAAAGCCGAGCGATCCCGATCAGTCCATGGGTCGGTTCGACGCGGGCCTCCTCGTGGCCATGCTCAATCGCGGCGATTATTGGCAATGCGCATTCGTCATTCGCAAGGGTGCGATCGAAGAAACCAAGCGCGCCGGCCTGGCGGCATTCCGGGAAAGGGTCGCCAGACTTGTTCCCCTATTCGCCGACCGGGTCGACGAGCTCAAGGACTGGGATCAGATCAAGCTTTTGACGGTTGCGGTCAATCGGCTGCAGCGGTGGCACCGGCCCGGACTGCTCTGCATCGGCGATGCCGCGCACGCGATGTCGCCCATCGGCGGCGTCGGCGTCAATCTGGCGGTGCAAGACGCGGTCGCGGCGGCGAATTTGCTGTGGCAGCCGCTCAAGGACCGCACGCTGCGCGACGACGATCTCGAACGCGTGCAGCGGCGGCGCGAGTTTCCGACCCGCGTGACTCAACGTCTGCAGGTGATCGTGCAGAACAACGTGATCGACCGGCTCTTGGGCGCGGGCGAGTCGCTGCCGGCGCCGTGGCTGCTGCGTCTGATGTCGGCAGTCCCGCCGCTGCGCGCGATCCCGGCATGGCTGGTGGGCAGGGGCGTGCGGCCGGAGCACGTGCACACGCCCGATAGTCGGGGCGCTCCCGGCTGACGTAAACGAATTCTAACCCGAGAAGTCTTCCGGCCGCAGCGCGATCGGTGTGCCGTGCGGGGTGCGTTCCGCGGCGCGATCCCAGGCGTCGCGATAGCGCGCGAGAATTTCGCTGTCGGCCACGCCTTTTGCCGCGACGATCCGTTCGAGCGCATTGAGCCAATGCCGATAGTAAGTCTCTCCGGTATCGGGATCGCCGGCGGCCTGTGCGCGTTTGATCTCCTGCGCCAACATGTCGGCCCATTCCGGCCAGGTGAACAGGCCGCGTGCATGCAGAGCAACCGCCATGGCGAAGGCCTGCGCCTCCCACGGTTCGCGGAACACGGGGCCTTCGGTGTCGCGCGGAATGCCGGGCACGGCGTCGGCCGCGCGGCGGGCGAGGCTGGGGTCGACTTTGCTGCCGTCATTCCGGCCAAGCGAGCGAGAGCCGGAATCCATAACCACAGGCCTTTCAAGTGAGTGTTTGAGACAGATCAACCCAACCTGGGTTCTTGCTCTCGATCAATTGAAGCTTCCAATCCCGACGCCATTTCTTCAATTGCTTTTCCCGCGCAATTGCGGAGACCGGATCGTCGAACATTTCAAAATAGACAAGCTTGTCAATGCCGTACTTAGCCGTGAACCCCGGCACCAGCTTGAGCTTATGCTCATGCACGCGGCGAAGGATGTCGCTGGTGATACCAATGTACAACGCGCCGTGCTTGCGATTCGCCAAAATATAGATGTAGTACTGGCGGGT
>DASQXF010000466.1:0-11283 GCA_035639895.1 Xanthobacteraceae bacterium | reverse complement strand
GCTCGAATCTACCGGGACTGCGCATCGGTTTTGCCGCGGGCGATCGAAAATTCCTCGCGCGCTTCCTGGAGCTGCGCAACGTCTCGGCACCGCAAGTCCCACTTCCGGCGCAGCGCGTCGCTATCGCCGCCTATGGCGATGAAGCGCATGTCGAGGAAAATCGGCGGCTCTATGCGCAGAAATATGATCTCGCCGATGACATCGTCGGCAATCGCTACGGCTACCGGCGGCCGGGAGGCGGATTCTTTCTCTGGCTCGACGTTTCCGCACAAGGCGGCGATGAAGCCGTCGCGCTTAGGCTCTGGCGCGAGGCGGGACTGCGCGTGGTGCCGGGCCGCTATCTCGCACGCGAGCAGGCCGACGGCTCGAATCCCGGGCTCGGCTACATTCGCGTCGCCATGGTGCAGGATCGGGAGACGACGGCGGAGGCGCTCCATCGTCTCGTGGCGGTGCTGGGCTGAAGGACGATCATGGCTGCCATCGACCGCGGCCTCGAGACTCTCAACTTTCTTCCCGACGGCGTGCGTGAGGCACTGCGCCGGCGCCTGCGCGAGCTCGGCGGCTTCGGCCTTATCGTGCTGGCCACGCTGCTTGCGCTCGCGCTTGCGACCTGGTCGGTGCAGGATCCCTCGCTGAGCCACGCCACCAATGCGCCGGTACGCAACCTACTCGGCGCACCCGGCGCGATCGTTGCCGATCTGCTAATGCAGGTTCTCGGGGTGGCTGCGCTCGCGTTCATTTTGCCGATCGCCATTTGGGGTTGGCGGCTCGTCACTCATCGGCCGTTGCGGAACGAGCGGCTGCGCCTTCTATTCTGGCTTCTCGGCGTGGCGCTGTGTGCCGGCTGTGTTGCCGCGCTGCCGCGCAGCTACGCCTGGCCGCTGCCGGTTGGGCTCGGCGGCGTGATCGGGGATTGGATGCTGCGGCTGCCGGCGCTGCTCGCGGGCGGAACGCTTGCGGGACCGATGCGCCTCGCAGTCGCGATCACAGCGGGCGCGGGAACGCTGCTATGCTTCGCAGTCGTCGCCGGATTTGGATGGACGAGCAATGATCGGAACGCGGACGACGCGGACGACGCGGAGGACGACGAGGAAGCCTCCGTCTCGCTCGGCTGGATAACGCACGGCCTTCTGAGCCTAAGGGCGCGTCTCGCGCGCGCGCTCACGCGCCGGAGGCCGACACCCGCACCGGCGCACCGCGAGGCGCAGCCGCATAGCCGTATCGAACCGCGCTTCGAGGCGAGTGACGCCGCGCAGTCGAAGCTCTCCGCGGAGCTGGAGGATGAGGACGACAATGCGGCCCGCGTTGCATCGCGCAAGCCCAGAGCAACCGCGCGCGCGCCACGAAAGTCGAGCGGCGGCTATGTGCTGCCCTCGCTCGAACTCCTTGCTGCGCCGAAGGCTATCGGACGCGCGACGCTGAGCGCCGACGCGCTGCAGGCGAACGCCACCGCGCTCGAGGGCGTCCTCGCCGACTTCGGCGTGCGCGGCGAGATCATCAATGCCCGGCCCGGTCCGGTGGTCACCCTCTACGAGCTCGAGCCCGCCCCGGGCATCAAATCGTCGCGTGTGATCGGACTCGCCGACGACATCGCCCGCTCCATGAGCGCGCTCTCGGCGCGCGTCGCGGTGGTGGCTGGACGCAACGTCATCGGCATCGAGCTGCCGAACCCCACGCGCGAGAAGGTGTATTTGCGCGAACAGCTCGCCAGCTCGGACTACATCGACAGCAGCGCGAAGTTGCCGCTCTGTCTCGGCAAGACCATCGGTGGCGAGCCCGTGATCGTCGACCTCGCGCGCATGCCGCATCTATTGATCGCCGGCACCACCGGCTCGGGCAAGTCGGTCGCCATCAATACCATGATCTTGAGTCTGCTCTACCGGCTCCGGCCGGACCAATGTCGCCTCATCATGGTCGACCCGAAAATGCTCGAGCTGTCGGTCTATGACGGCATCCCGCACCTGCTCACCCCAGTCGTCACCGATCCCAAGAAGGCGGTTGTCGCGCTCAAATGGGCGGTGCGCGAGATGGAGGAGCGTTACAAGAAGATGTCGAAGCTCGGCGTGCGCAATATCGACGGCTACAACGCGCGTGTGGCCGAGGCGAAGGCGAAGGGCGAGAAGCTCACCCGTACTGTCCACACCGGTTACGACAAGGAGACGGGCGAGGCGATCTACGAAAACGAGGAGCTGGATCTCGAGCCGCTGCCTTTCGTCGTGGTCATCGTGGACGAGATGGCGGACCTGATGATGGTCGCCGGCAAAGACATCGAAGGCGCCGTACAGCGGCTCGCGCAGATGGCACGTGCGGCCGGCCTGCACGTGATCTTGGCCACGCAACGGCCGTCGGTCGACGTCATCACCGGCACGATCAAGGCCAATTTCCCGACCCGCATCTCGTTCCAGGTCACCTCGAAGATCGATAGCCGCACCATTTTGGGAGAGCAGGGCGCCGAACAGCTCCTCGGGCAAGGCGACATGCTCTACATGGCCGGTGGCGGCCGCATCAGCCGGGTGCACGGACCATTTTGCTCCGACGAGGAGGTCGAGAAAGTCGTGCGCCATCTCAAGTCGCAAGGCACGCCGCAATACCTCGATGCCGTCACGGCGGCGGAGGACGAGGACGAAGATGGCAATCCAGTCTTCGACGCGACCGGAATGGGCGAGTCAGACGGCGGCGACCTTTACCAGCAAGCGGTGCAGGTCGTGCTGCGCGACCGCAAGGCCTCGACCAGCTACATCCAACGCCGCCTGCAAATCGGCTACAACCGGGCGGCCTCGCTCATGGAGCGCATGGAAAAGGAAGGGGTCGTTGGGCAGGCCAACCACGCCGGCAAGCGCGAAATACTGATAGGCGAAGAGGCCGCCGAGCGTTATTGAGAAGTCCGTTACCCGCTGTTAAGGCCTTTTTGCGGAATTCGTCGTCTTCTCGCCACACGGGGCAGCTACCGACCGGACGGGACGGGGGGAGAGGGACCATGGCTGGAACGGGCCAGGGACTATTCGTCGGGGCGGCGGTTTTGGGCATGGTCGCGCTCGGATGCACGGCGAGCGCCGAGCCCATTCCCCTGCCAGCGCCGGCGCCACTTCCCAAGGAGCGCGCCGCCCCGCCCAGCAAGCCAGGAACGACCGCGCAATCCGGCGGCTCGGGCTTGGCGGCCGGCGTCAGGTCTCTGTTTCATTTGGATAAGGAGCCCGAGGCAGCGCCGACGCCGGTGACGACCACCGCCGGTTTCACGCCCACGCAGCGCGCCCAGGTCGATAAGGTCAGCGCCTACCTCACGAACATGCAGCAATTGGTCGGCAATTTCGTGCAGGTCGGCCCTGACGGCAGTCGCGTCAGGGGCGAATTCTACATCCAGAAACCCGGCAAGATTCGTTTCGAATACGAGCCGCCCAGCCGTATCGAGATCATCGCCGACGGTCAGTCGGTCGTGGTGCGCGACCGCAAGCTGGCCACGCAGGATCTCTATCCGCTCTCGCAGACGCCGCTGCGCTTCCTACTCTCCGATCGTATCGATCTCCTCAAGGAGACGAACGTCATAGGGATACGCGGCGACGATACGTTCGTGACGATCACGATCGAGGAGAAGCAACCACTCGTCGGCACCAGCCGGCTGGTGATGATGGTCGGCGCCAAGGATTATCAATTGAAGCAGTGGACGATCACCGATCCGCAGGGCTACGACACGACGGTCGCGGTATCCAATCTGGACAACAGCAAGCGGCCGGACCCCAGCCTGTTCAAGATCGATTACACCCGCTACATCCAATAGTGGCGGTCCGCAAAGCAAGCCCCCAGACGTCATGGCCGGGCAGAAGCGCGTCGAAGACGCGCGTGAACGCTCATGCCCGGCCACCCACGTCCTTGTTTTGAGGCCACAAAGACGTGGATGCCCGCGACGAGCGCGGGCATGACGGAGGAGAGAGAGTGATTCAATTTGATCGGACACGCTTTAGCACTTGACCTCGTTGCGAGCGATCGCCAATTAGCGAGCGCTATCCGTCCATTTCGTCCGAAATCCTGATGCGGCTGACAATCACAACGTGGAACATCAATTCGGTGCGGCTGCGCATCGAGGGTGTGGCGAGGTTCGTGAAGTCAGTTCGGCCGGACGTTCTCTGTCTGCAGGAAACCAAGTGCCCCGACGATAGGTTTCCGATCAAGCGCTTCAAGCGGCTCGGCTATGAGTACGTCGCGCTCAACGGGCAGAAGGGCTATCACGGCGTCGTCGTGCTTTCGCGTCTGCCGTTCGAAAGCTTCGATGTCCAGTTGTTTTGCGGGAAGACCGACTGCCGGCACATCTCGGCGGTGCTGGGCGAACGCGCGGGACTGCGCGATCCCATCACCCTGCATAACCTCTATGTCCCTGCGGGCGGCGACGTCCCCGACCCGTCGGTCAACCCGAAGTTCGCGCACAAGCTCGCCTTTCTCGATGAAATGCGGGCGTCCGCTGCGTTGCGCTGTGACAGCTCGCGCCGCATGATCCTGCTCGGCGATCTCAATGTCGCGCCGCTCGAGCACGACGTCTGGAGCCACAAACAGATGCAACGCGTGGTCTCGCACACGCCGATCGAGTGCGAGAAGCTTGTCGCGGCGCAGAAGGACGGCGGCTGGGTCGACGCCATGCGCATGCTGGTGCCTGAGCCAACAAAGCTCTACACCTGGTGGAGCTATCGCTCGCCCGACTGGAAAGCGGCCGACAAGGGCCGCAGGCTCGATCACATCTGGGTCGCGCCGGCGCTCGCCGACCGGCTCGCCGGGATTGAGGTGCTAAAACAGCTGCGCGGTTCGCCGCGGCCGTCCGATCACGTCCCGGTAACGGCGACGCTGGAGGTGTAAAGCTGCGCAATCAATTCGGTTCGTGCGCGTCGAGAAACGTGCCGACATTGGCGATTTGACGCGTCGTTTGGTCCAGGCGGCTCGCCAAAATCTCGCGCAACTTGGCCGCCGCCTCCGGAAAGCTGTCCAACATCCTGATGAAGAGCGGTCGCGGAATGAACAGCACGATCGCCTGCTCGAGCGCCGTGACAGTCGCCGTTCGCTTCGTCTCGGCGAACAGCGCTACCTCTCCCACAAGGGTGTGCGGGCCTACCGTACGCTCATCTTCAGATGATTTCAGACTGAATTGGCCCGCTTGAATCACATAGCCGCCGTCTGCCTGATCACCCGCGCTGAACAGTATTTCGCCGTCGCGCAGGTGTCGCGTTTCTGCGCCGATCGCCAGAATGCGCAACGCCGGGCGCCCGAGTAGACCGATCGTCGGCACGCGTTCGAGAAAGGCGATATCGTCATTGATGGCCATGGGGCGGCGCTATGGCACCAACTTATATCCGCCCGCTTCGGTGACCAGGATGGCAGGGCTGGCGGCATCTTTCTCGACCTTTTGCCGCAGCCGGTAGATATGCGTCTCGAGTGTGTGGGTCGTGACGCCAGAATTATAGCCCCAGACTTCCTGCAACAAGGTTTCACGCGATACCGGACGTTGGCCGGCGCGATAGAGGTATCGCAGAATAGCCGTCTCCTTCTCCGTGAGCCGCACCTTGTTGCCTTTGGAGTTGAGCAGAATCTTCGAGCTTGGTCGGAACGTATAGGGGCCGATGGTGAACACCGCGTCCTCGCTCGCCTCGTGTTGGCGCAGTTGCGCGCGGATGCGGGCGAGCAACACCGCAAAGCGAAACGGCTTGGTGACGTAGTCGTTCGCGCCCGACTCGAGTCCGAGGATGGTGTCGGAGTCGGTATTGTGCCCCGTCAACATGATGATCGGCGCCTTGAAGCCGTTCTTGCGCAGAATGCGCACCGCTTCCCGCCCATCGACGTCGGGTAGCCCGACATCCATGATCACAAGATCGATCTGGCCGGCCTTGGCCTCCTGTACTCCCTTGGTTCCATTGTCGACCGCAATGGACTCGAACTCCTCGTGGAGCGCGAGCTGCTCGACGAGCGCCTCACGCAGCTCAGCGTCGTCGTCGACAATCAGGATTTTGCGGCTATTCGTCATGTTTGCGCCCCAGGAGCAGTGTCGTCCCGGCCAGGCATGGCGCGGAATAGATCATTCGGGGGTAAAAGGGCAAGCTGGATTGCCACTTTGACGATCGTTCGCAGCTTGCACGGCAAGATTGTTCCATGCGCCGCCGAACGCTTTCCTTGATCCGCGTGCGGGCCAAGCCGGGCAGCCGGACCCGCGGCATGCTGCTCGCCGGACCGCGCGCAATCCCGGTCGTGCTGGGTCGCGGCGGCATCCGCGCCAACAAATTCGAGGGCGATGGCGCCACCCCGCGCGGGCGATTCCGGCTCGTCCGCCTGTGGTGGCGGGCTGATCGCCACCCGCATCCGCCCACGCTGCTGTCGGCCCGACGCATTCATCCCAACCTCGCCTGGTGCGAAGATACCACAGACCGGCGTTACAACCGCCCATTCCAACGCTCGGCCGGTGACGGCGGAGACCGCCTTTGGCGCGACGACCAACTCTACGATTTCATTATCGAAATCGACCACAACACCCGCCCCCGGATCGCCGGTCGAGGCAGCGCCGTCTTCGTGCACCTGGCGCGGCCGAACCGATCCCCGACAGCTGGATGCGTGGCACTCGCGCCAAAGGACCTCCAACGCCTGCTCGCGGTACTCGGCCCACAGACGCGGATCGCGGTTGAACTTTAGGCGTCTTCCCGCGGCGCCCGTTCCCCGAATATGGCGGTTCCCACCCGCACATGCGTCGCGCCAAATGCAATTGCGAGTGGAAAATCCGCGCTCATACCCATCGATAAAAGCGACAACCCATTGCGGCGTGCGATCTTGGCTGTCAGCGCAAAATGCGGGGCCGGCGCCTCATGGGCCGGCGGAAGGCACATGAGGCCGGCGATGGCGAGCCCATAGCGCTCCCGGCACGCCTCAACGAAGCCATCGGTCTCCTCCGGTAACACACCGGCTTTCTGCGGCTCGCCGCCGGTGTTGACCTCGATGAATAGCGTCGGGCTGCGGCCCTGCTTGGCAATTTCCTTGGCCAGCGCCTCGGCGAGGCTCGGTCGATCAAGCGAATGAATCGCATCAAACAGCGCGACCGCCTCTTTCGCTTTGTTGGACTGCAGCGCGCCAACAAGATGAAGCTCGATGTCGCCATGGCGCTGTTTGAGCGGCGGCCATTTCGCCTTTGCCTCCTGCACCCGGTTTTCGCCGAAGACGCGTTGGCCCGCAGCGATCACCGGCTCGATCGCATCCGCACCGAAGGTCTTTGAAACAGCGACCAGCGTCACCGAGGCCGGATCGCGCCGCGCCTCGGCGCAGGCTTGCGCGATCTGATCGCGGACCTTAGCCAGGGGCGTTCCGATGAGATTTGCCGTGCCGCGCATGATTCGATTCTAGCACGATGGCACGCGTTCCGGCGCAGGCGTCAGTACGCTTACTCGGCATCGTGGAAAATGATGCCGAGCGTGTGGCGGTGACCCGACCGCAATCGGCTCACGCCGTGGCGCATGTTGACGCGATAGATGCCGCGCGTGCCTTGCACCGGGCGATGATGCACGGGGAAGATGACCCCTTCGCCTTGCACGAGCGGAACGATTTCCGCCCGCGACTGCATGCGCGGCCGCTGCTCCGTGAGCACGAATTCACCCCCGGTGAAATCGTCGCCCGGACGCGACAACAGGAAGGCGACCTGCAATGGAAAGACGTGCTCGCCATAAACATCTTGGTGCAGGCAATTGTAGTCGCCGGCCTCATAGGCAAGGAGAAGCGGCGTCGGCTTCGTCTGTCCGGCCTTATGACAGCGTGCGAGATAGGCGGCGTGATCGCGGGGAAATTGCGCACGCGTCCCCATGGCATCGTTCCAGCGGTTGGCGACTTCGGCCAGCGGCGGGTATAGCGCCTCTCGCAACGCGGCTACGACCTCCGGCAGCGGATAGGCGAAGTATTTGTACTCGCCGCGTCCGAAGCCATGGCGTGCCATCACGACACGGCTGCGAAACGGCGCGTCCGATGCGTAGGTTTCGACCAGCGCCTCACACTGCTGCGGCGTCAACAGCTGGCCGGTGGTCGCGCAACCATAAGCATCCAGTTGTCCGGCTATGCTCGACCAGTCGAGGGCGGCAATTTGCGTGGCGAGTGCGCGCACTGTCTGCGCAGGCGCGCGCTCACGCGAGGCTAAAAGGACGCGGGTCATGCCGCCTTCTCCCGCGCCAGCAGGGCGCGTTTGCGGGCAACGCCCCAGCGATAGCCCGAGGTCGATCCATCTGTGCGCACCACGCGGTGACAAGGAATCGCAACCGCAATGCCATTCGATGCGCAGGCCTGCGCCACCGAGCGCACTGCCTTCGGCGCTCCGATCCGCTTGGCGATCTCGCTGTAACTTGCGGTCGCGCCGGCCGGGATATCGCGGATTGCATCCCACACCCGCTGCTGGAACGCGGTGCCGCGGATGTCGAGCGGCAGATCAAGGCCGCGCGCCGGTGCCTCGATGAAGCCCACGACCTTGGCCACGAGTTGTTCGAACATCTCGTCGCCGCCGACGAGGCGCGCTTTGGGAAAACGATCCTGCAGGCTGCGCACCAATGCATCGGGATCGTCGCCGAATTCGATGGCACATACACCTTTGTCCGTAGCCGCGACCAGGATCGCACCGAGTGAGCATTCGCCGACCGCAAAGCGGATGACGTGACCGCTGCCGCCCGTGCGAAACTGTGTGGGCGTCATGCCGAGGAGATCCGCTGCCGCGGCGTAGAAGCGGCCGTTGGAATTGAATCCCGCGCCATAGATCGCCTCGGTCACAGTGTTGCTAGAGGTAAGCTCCTCGCGCACGCGCTTGCCGCGATGGGCGGCGGCATAGGCCTTCGGTGTCACGCCGGTGACCGCCTTGAAGACGCGGTGGAAGTGAAATCGACTCATCTCGGCGGCTCGCGCCAGCGCAGCCAGGCTCGGCGGCTCGTCCGCCTCCTCGATCGACCGGCATGCGTTCGCCACCACGGCGGCATGCGCCTCGGCGCGCGCGGGTTGGTTCGGCTGGCAGCGTTTGCACGGACGAAAGCCCGCCCGCTCGGCGTCGGCGCAGGTCTGATGGAACGCCACATTGTGGCGCCGTGGCAGGCGCGCTGCGCACGATGGCCGGCAATAGACGCCGGTCGTGCGTACCGAATAGACGAACGTGCCGTCGGCGGCGCGATCACGCTGTTCCACGGCTCTCCAGCACGCATCGCTGTCAAGCGACGACAGCTTCCTTTCGTCGGCTCGTATCATCAAAGACATGACCTTGCTCCATCAGGTTCCGACGGATGGTTCCGCCTCCTGGTCGCAATCTATGCATTGCAGTCGCGCAAGCACTCCGGTCCTTGCTCTCAAATCAAAGGTAGGCGCGCCACCCGAAATCCGCAGCGCCCACCCGTGGCCGAGCCGACATCGAGCACTCGGGCTCCGGGGGGCGCCGTTGACCGCCCCGGCGCTTTCATGGCCAAGTGCCGCTCGAAAAACCGACCAAGACGCACGATTTATTAGCATGCAACGCTTAGTTTTTGCGTCTTAATCTTGGAATCCCGAAGCAGGGATAGCGCAGCCAGGCCGATGACGATTGAACGCTACAACGCCCGCGCGGCGGAGGCCCGCTGGCAAAAGGTCTGGGACGAGCAAGGCATCTTCGCCACCCGTAACGACGACCCGCGCCAAAAATACTACGTGCTGGAGATGTTCCCCTATCCGTCCGGGCGCATCCACATGGGGCACGTGCGCAACTACACGATGGGCGATGTGGTTGCGCGCTTCAAACGCGCCATGGGACTCAACGTGCTCCACCCCATGGGCTGGGACGCATTCGGCATGCCGGCGGAGAACGCCGCCATGGAGCGCAAGGTCCATCCCAAGGCATGGACCTATCAGAACATCGCCGCGATGAAGGCGCAGCTCAAGTCGATGGGGCTGTCACTCGATTGGTCGCGCGAGATCGCGACCTGCGATCCCGCCTACTACAAGCATCAGCAGAAGATGTTCCTCGACTTTCTGCGCGCGGGTCTAGTGGAGCGCAAACTCGGCAAGGTGAACTGGGATCCGGTCGACCTCACCGTGCTCGCCAACGAACAGGTGATCGACGGCCGCGGCTGGCGCTCGGGCGCACTGGTCGAGCAGCGTGAAATGCCGCAATGGTACTTCGGCATCACCAAATTTTCCGAGGATTTGCTGCAGGCGCTCGACCTGCTCGACCGCTGGCCCGAGAAGGTGCGCGTCATGCAGCGCAATTGGATCGGCCGCTCGGAAGGGCTGCTCATCCGCTTTGCGCTCGAGCCGTCAACCACGCCGAATGCGGAAGACGAACTCGAGGTCTTCACCACCCGCCACGACACGCTGTTCGGCGCCAAATTCGTGGCGCTCTCGCCCGATCATCCACTCGCTGCCGCCGCCGCGGCCAAGAACCCGGCGCTCGCCGCGTTCATCGCGGAATGCCGCCGTCATGGAACCGCGCAGCAGTTGATAGACACTGCCGAGAAGAAGGGCTTCGACACGGGGATGAATGCTCTGCATCCCTTCGATCCGAACTGGAAGCTTCCGGTCTATGTCGCCAACTTCATCGTGATGGACTACGGCACCGGCGCAATTTTCGGCTGCCCGGCGCACGATCAGCGCGACCTCGACTTCGCCCGCAAGTACGGCCTCGGCGTAACACCGGTCGTCTGCCCGCCCGATGCGGAGGCGAAGACGTTCGTCATCAGCGACACCGCCTATGATGGCGAAGGCCGCATGATCAATTCGCGCTTTCTCGACGGCATGACCATCGAGCAGGCCAAGGAGGACGTGGCGCGGCGGCTCGAGCGCGATCTGCGCGGCAATGCACCGGTGGGCGAGCGCCAGGTCAATTATCGCCTGCGCGATTGGGGCATTTCGCGCCAGCGCTATTGGGGCTGCCCGATCCCGGTCATCCATTGCCCGAAATGCGATGTGGTGCCGGTGCCGGACAAGGATTTGCCGGTGACGCTGCCGGAGGACGCCACCTTCGACAAGCCGGGCAATGCGCTCGACCATCATCCGACCTGGAAGCACGTCAACTGCCCGAAATGCGGCGGCAAGGCACAGCGCGAAACCGACACCATGGACACCTTCGTGGATTCGGCCTGGTACTTCGCGCGCTTCACCGATCCGTGGAACGACAAGGCGCCGACCACGCGTGCCGTGGCCGACCGCATGATGCCGGTCGACCAGTATATCGGCGGCATCGAGCACGCGATCCTGCACCTCCTGTACAGCCGCTTCTTCGCCCGTGCCATGAAGGCGACCGGTCACCTCGGCGTCGAGGAGCCGTTTGCCGGC
>DASQXF010000465.1:0-12426 GCA_035639895.1 Xanthobacteraceae bacterium | reverse complement strand
GCATCGTCCTGGTAGTAACGCTTGTCGTGAGCGCCGATCTCGGCGGCGAGGCGTTTGAGCTCGGCTTTGGCCTGCGCCGCGGTGAGGTCGGCGACCGGGATATTGCTGATATCCGGCATTCTCGTCGTCAAATCATCCCGCTGCTTTGATCAGACGCTCGGCGGCAGCGCGAGCCTCCGCGGTGATCTCGGCGCCGGCGAGCATGCGCGCGACCTCCTCGCGGCGCTTCTCGGCAGCAAGCTCGGTGACGCGGGTAGCGACCCGCTTGCCTTTGTCGAGCGCGCTTTTGCTGATGAGATAGTGTCGGTCGGCGCGCGCGGCCACCTGCGGCGCGTGCGTCACGGCGATGACCTGCGCGCGGCCGGAAAGCCGCGCCAGGCGCACCCCGATGGCGTCGGCGACGGCGCCGCCGGCGCCAGTGTCGACCTCGTCGAAAACGAGCGTGGAGGCCGAGCCGCGGTCGGCGAGCACCACCTTGAGCGCCAACAGGAAGCGCGCCAGTTCCCCCCCGGAGGCAACCCTCATCAACGGTCCCGGCCGCGTGCCCGGATTGGTTTGCACCCAGAACTCGACTCGATCGATCCCGTGGGGTCCTCCCGCCTCCGGGTCGGTCACGATTTCGGTCACGAATTTCGCGCGCTCGAGCTTGAGCGGCTTGAGTTCGTCATTGACGGCGCGGTCGAGAGTCTCGGCTGCTTTCTTGCGGTCCCGGGATAGCGCGGCTGCCGCTTCACGATACTGTGCGTCCGCCGCGCTGGCGGCCTGTTCGAGCGTGGCGAGGCGCTCGGCGCCGGCATCAATCAGGCCAAGCTCGGCGGCATAGCGGGCCGCAACTGCATTAAGCTGATCGACTGGAACATTGTGCTTGCGCGCCGCTGCCCGCAACCCGAACAAGCGCTCCTCGATCTTCTCGAGTTCACGCGGATCGTGGTTGGCCGTGCGCAGTGCCGCGTCGAGAT
This sequence comes from Xanthobacteraceae bacterium, assembly GCA_035639895.1. Classification (GTDB taxonomy): domain Bacteria; phylum Pseudomonadota; class Alphaproteobacteria; order Rhizobiales; family Xanthobacteraceae; genus VAZQ01. The sequence continues at coordinate 11,467 of DASQXF010000465.1, read as the reverse complement.
GTTGGCGCGCGTCGTCGAGCGCCGTGAGCGCGGCATCGAGCGCCTTCACCGCCGGTTCGATCAGCGCCGGGGCTTGGGCGGCGCGCCGCTCCAAACGGCGCACCGTTGCGGACAGCAAGGGTACGGGCGATTGCGCCCCGGCCACCGCGTCGTGGGCGTCGCGCAGCTCGCCCGCGACTTTCTCTGCCTGCATCATGATGGCCCGCTTGTCGGCCAGCGTTGCTTCTTCCGATGCTTCCGGGGCGAGTCGCTTGAGCTCGTCGACGGCGTGGCGCAAAAAATCGGCCTGGCGCTGCGCCCGCTCCACTTCCGCGCGGTGCGCCGCCACCGCGCCGGCGCGCGCGCGCCGCTCGTTCCACAGCCGCTCGACCTCGCCCGCCTGGCTGTCCAGGCCCGCGAAGGCATCGAGCAGGCGGCGGTGCGCCGCCGCATCCACGAGCGCGCGCTCATCGTGCTGGCCATGGATCTCGACCAAGGCCGCGCCCAATGTCTTGAGAGCCTGCGCGCTGAGCGGCTGATCATTGACGAAAGCGCGCGTGCGGCCATCGCCGAACTGCACGCGCCGCAGAATGAGCTCGTCTTCCGCCGGAATGTCGTTTTCCTCCATGAGCGCGCGCACGGGATGATTTGCCGCCAGTTCGAACGCGGCGGTCACCTGCCCCTGCTCGGCGCCGTGGCGCACCAGCGCTGCGTCGCCGCGCGCGCCGAGCGCAAGGGCAAATGCGTCGAGCAGGATGGATTTGCCGGCGCCCGTTTCTCCCGTGAGCACGGACAGGCCGGACGCAAATTCGATATCGAGCCGATCGATCAGGACGATGTCGCGAATCGAAAGCCGCGCCAGCATGAGGACTGTCCTTGTCTTCCCTTCACCGCAGGCGCGCAAGATTGCCGGATGCCGCCGCCGCCTCCGAGAAAGTCCGCGCGCACGCGGTGACGAATCGAAACGGCAGCTAAATTGAGCTTGTCCGCAACGACGCGCTGCAGGCGCCGCCAATTGGGTGGAGCCGACTTGCGGTGTCAAGTCTGGCAGAGAACGGGCAAAGCGGTTTCCGCGCCGACCTAGAATTTGCCTGAAGCCAGCTTGGTAAAGGCCTGGCTGATCCAATGGCCCTTGTTCTCGCTGGGCTCGAATCCCCTCGACTGCATGAGCGCATACGCGTCTTTGTACCAACGGCTGTCCGGGAAATTGTGGCCCAGTACGGCGGCCGAGGTCTGTGCTTCCTCAACGATCCCGAGCGCCATGTAGGCTTCGGTGAGCCGCAGCAGCGCTTCTTCGACGTGGCGCGTGCGCTGATATCGCGTCACCACGACTTTGAAGCGATTGATGGCACCCGTGTAATTGTGTGTATTCAGCAGTTGACGTCCGATGTCCATCTCCTTGCCGGCGAGCTGGTCGCGCGCAATCTCGATCTTGCGCTTGGCGGCGACCGCGTATTCGGAGGTGGGATATTTGCGAGCGACTTCTTCGAGCGCCTGGACAGCCTTGTCGGTACGATCCTGGTCCCGTGAAATTTCCGGCATCTGATCGAAAAAGGACGAGCCGATGAGGTACTGCGCATAGGCGGCGTCGGGGCTTCCTGGGTGCAACGTGACGTAGCGCTTGGCGGTGTTGATGCAGTCGTCGTAGGCACCGGCCTGGTAATAAGCGAAGGCCGACATGATCAACGCCTTGCGTGCCCATTCCGAATAAGGATGCTGGCGGTCGACCTCTTCGAATTTCTTGGCCGCAGTCTTGGGGTCCTTCTTGCTGTTCAGAAGGTAGAGGCCCTCGTTGTAGAGCTTGTCGGCGGGCTCGTCGGGGGGAACCGTGTCACGGTCGAACATGCTGCAGGCGCAAAGCGCGAGCGCCACCAACGTGAAGGCAGCAAACCGCGTCGCTGCGCGCGCGCAGCTTTCCACGCTCTCGACCGTCACTGACCACAAATCCATGGATCGGATGAATCCCGTCCCCGACGCGAGGTTCAACCGCTGCCGCCCCGTCGCCGCCCGATAAGTCCCCGTCAGCCTTAGCAAATAGGCCGGCATTCCGCCCGGAATGTGGCAGACGAAACTGCTTGCGCGGCTTAGGTTTAAGACCTGTCCGGACCGAAGGCCGGTGCGAGGCGAGAGGCCATCTCGGCATGGCCGGGAATCGGCCGCGGAATCTCCCCTTCCACCCACGTCCAGGCGCTCATATCCGACATCAGGGCACACAGCACCGCATGATTGAGCTTGTGGCCGCCACGCACCGAGCGGTAAGTGCCGAGCAAAGGAGCGCCCGCGAGCGCCAGATCGCCGACGGCGTCCAAGACCTTGTGGCGAACGAACTCGTCGGGAAAACGCGTACCCTCTGGATTGAGAATACGATTGTCGCTGACGACGAGCGTATTTTCTAAGGAAGCACCGAGCGCGTAGCCGGCGTTCCATAAGCTCGCCACATCGCGCAGGAAGCCGAAGGTGCGCGCACGCGCGATCTCGCGGCGGAAGGTGTCGGGTTTGACCTCGATCGCCAATGTTTGGCGCCGGATGAGCGCGTGCTCGAACTCGATCTCCGCTTCGATGCGGAAGCCGCGTGGGTTGGGCCGCAGTTCGCCAAACGCATCGCCCATTGCCACCCGCACCGGCCTGAGCACCTTGATATGGCGGCGCGGCCGATCGAGCGTCTTAAGACCCACAGCATCGATTGCGGCGACAAAGGGAGCCGCGCTGCCGTCCATGATCGGCGCTTCTGGCCCGTCGATTTCGACAACGGCGTTGTCAACGCCCAAGCCTGCAAGCGCAGCCAACACATGCTCGGCGGTGGAGACGAGCGGTCCGGAAGCATCGCCGAGAACCGTGGCGAATTCGGTGGCGGTCACCGCGTTCATATCCGCCGGAACTTCGCGATCCTGCCATCCGTCGACTCGCGTACGGAGGAATCGCAATCCCGTATCGGGATCGGCCGGATGCAGCGTCAGCGTCACCGGCAAGCCGGAATGAATGCCCACACCACACAAATCGGTGTGGTCGCGAAGCGTCGTCTGCCTGGCGACTTTCATAATCCCGTCCCAGCCACTCCCCCGGCCGCGCGCGTCGATGGGACGCAACGGACCACATTAGACGGGCGACATCGGTCGCATTCCTGCCATCGGTAAGGCTGTACAAAACCCGCGGGCAAGAAGTCCGGCCGCGTAGTCCCCCGACGAAAACCCCTTTGACGGTGGAAGCTTAGCTGTGGTCGGGCGGAAGTCCAACTCACGCTTTTTTACCGACTGTTACCAGCGGAGGCCGCAATCGCGGCAACCATTGGGCAGGGTGCTGCATGCCTTTTCAACCGGATAAATTCCCGCGCGGCCCGCTATGGGTCCTTAGCGCGGACCTCAAAAATCAACCTGCAAATTCAAATACATCGGCACGGCTCGCCCGGCCGTCCCGGCAATGCGTGCCGGGACTGCCGCGGCTTTGCGCGTGCTTGCGATCAGTTCGCTTGGCGGCGCAAGAACGCCGGGATGTCGAGCTGATCCTCTTCGATCGGGGCCTGCATCGGCGCCTGTCGGCCCAACGAATCAGAACCCTGGGTGGAGGGGCGCTTGGCGTAGTCCGACACCGGCTCCGCCGCGCGCGGCATTGCCGGTGGCATGGCCGGCCGCGGCGGCGCCGCAGCGGTGCGCTCGATCGGCCGATCGATAGGCCGCGGCGCCGGCGGGGGTCGAACCGGCCGGCCATTCGGCGGCATTTGCTCGCCTTCCTCGAGATCGTCACGGCGACCCAGGCCCACGGCGGCAAGACGCCGGAGCAAGCTCACCTTGCGCCTCTCCGGATTGTCGATCTCGCCTTCGCCGCGCTTGGCTCGCAGTTCGGCCTGCGCCGGACGCGGCAGTTCGTCGATGCCAGGCATCCGGCGCGGCCGGTTGAGCGTGCGCTCCGGCGCCGGCGGGATGAAGGCACGCGGCGCGGGCGGTGGATCGGAGGGCAACGCCAACTGTTCCGGAAACAGCGACGGCTTCGGCGGTATCGGCCGGATGGTCACGTCCTCCATCATGGGCAGCACCGCGGCGGCGACCGCCGCCTTGGCGGCGGCCTCGATCGATTGGGGCGTTTGCGGCGCCGACGGCGCGATGCTTGGCGTTGCGGGCGGGCGCTGCGGCTGATCGGTGCGAAGCTCTTCGGCGCGCAGCTTCTGCGTAAGTTCTGCAATCCGCGCCTCGGGTTCCGTCACCGGCCGCTGTGCTGCGGCCCGATCAATCCCTGTCGCAACAACCGACACGCGGATTACGCCTTCCAGGCTCTCGTCGAAGGTCGCACCCACGATAATGTTGGCGTCTTGATCCACTTCCTCGCGGATGCGGGTCGCCGCCTCGTCGACCTCGTAAAGGGTCAAGTCCCTGCCGCCGGTGATCGAGATGAGCAGGCCCTTCGCCCCCTTCATGGACGCATCGTCGATAAGCGGATTGGAGATTGCAGCCTCGGCGGCCGAGAGCGCCCGCTTCTCGCCCGAGGCCTCGCCGGTGCCCATCATCGCCTTACCCATTTCACGCATGACTGCGCGGACGTCCGCGAAGTCGAGATTGATCAGGCCCTCCTTCACCATGAGATCGGTGATACAGGCGACGCCGGAATAGAGTACCTGGTCCGCCATGGCGAAGGCGTCGGCAAAGGTCGTCTTCTCGTTCGCCACCCGGAACAGGTTTTGGTTTGGGATAATGAGCAGCGTATCGACGACCTTCTGTAACTCGATGATTCCCTGCTCGGCCACGCGCATCCTGCGCATGCCTTCGAAGTGAAACGGCTTGGTGACGACGCCGACGGTGAGAATGCCGGCCTCTTTGGCGCAGCGCGCGACCACGGGTGCCGCACCGGTGCCGGTGCCGCCCCCCATGCCGGCCGTCACGAATACCATGTGGGCGCCCTGCAGGTGGTCGCGGACCTCATCGATCGCTTCCTCGGCCGCCGCCCGCCCCACTTCCGGTTGCGAGCCGGCACCGAGGCCCTCGGTGACCGCCACGCCCATCTGGATGATGCGCTCGGCTTTGGACATGGTGAGCGCCTGGGCGTCGGTGTTCGCGACGACGAAATCGACGCCCTGCAGCCCGCTCGTGATCATGTTGTTGACGGCATTTCCGCCGGCGCCGCCGGTCCCGAACACGGTGATCCGCGGCTTTAGCTCACGGACGTCGGGAATCTTCAGATTGATGCTCATGTTTGCCTCTTGGTAAGCGGACGTCACCGCCGCCGGGTCGGGCCGGTCCGCCGCCGGCCGATCGGAACGTTGATCGAGTCATCAGAAGCTCTCGCGAAGCCATCGTCCGACCCGTGCGATATAGCCGCCCCCTGTTGCCGCTTGCCGCGTTCGCCGCGGTTCGAAATGCTCAAGATGCGCCGCCTGCGGATAGACCAGCAGTCCCGTCGCGACGGCAAAGGCCGCCTCCTTCGCTTCCTCCGGCAGCCCGGCAATGCTGAGCGGCCGCCCCACTCGCACCGGACGGCGCAAGATTTGCGCGGCAAGCTCGCCAACGCCGGTGAGCTGGCTCGCTCCACCGGTCAGAATCACGCGCCCACGCGCCTCGGCCGCGAACGGCGATGCCGCGAGGCGATCACGCACCATTTCGAGGATTTCCTCGACCCGTGGCTTGATGATGCGGGCGAGGCTTGCACGTGAGACGAAATGCGGCGCCTCGCGCTCATCGTGGTCGACCGGAGGAACCGCAATCATATCGCGTTCGTCCGAAGCCCCGGTGAGTACGCTGCCGTAGAGCGTCTTGAGGCGCTCGGCATCGGCGATGCGAGCGTTTAAGCCGCGCGCGAGGTCCATCGTCACATGCCGGCCGCCAAGCGCGAACCCGTCGGCATGCACGAACCGGGTGCCGGAAAAGACGGCGATCGTCGTCGTACCGGCACCCATATCGACCAGGGCGGCACCGAGTTCGGCTTCGTCGGCGGCGAGCGCGGCCAGGCCAGCCGCGTACGGACTCGCTACCATGGCCTCGATAGCGAGGTGGCTGCGTTCGATCGCCAGCATGAGATTGTGCGCGGCGGAAGCATCCGCGGTCACAACGTGCATGTCGATGCCGAACTCGCGCGCAAGCATACCGCGCGGGTCCTGGATGCCGCGGGCGTGGTCCAGTACGTAACCGATGGGCAGCGAATGCAGCACGGCGCGTCCGGCGCGCGCGGAATGTCGGCTGCCCGCAGTGAGCACGCGTGCAATATCGCGCTCCCCGATCGCCGCGCCGGCAACCTCGATGGAAGCGGAGATCAGTTCACTTGCCGGGCGGCCCGCGGAAATCGAGATGACAACCGAGTCGAGTTGCATCTTTGCGGAGCGTTCCGCCAGATCGGCGCATTGGCGTACCGCCGCCTCCACCTCGGCGAGATCGATCACCGTGCCGGCCTTCATGCCGCGAGCAAGTGTGTGGCCGAATCCCACGACCTCGACGGAATGGGTGCGCAGCGGCAGCCCCTCTTGCGGCGGGCCTGGACGCAGCCGCCCGATCAGGCAGGCGATCTTGCTGGTGCCGACGTCGAGCGCAGCGACCAGCACCGAGCGATTGCCGGGGAGCGGCTTCATCTTCGGAGTAAGGCCGAACTGGAGGGCGGTCATGCGTTTCCGTCCCTCTTTTTCGGCTTGTCCTTGGACGCGTCCATGCGAGCCTGCGCAGCCGCATCGGTGAGGCGCACCGTCACGCGGTCGGCGAGCCTGAGATCGATCGCGACGATGTCCCGCGTAATCAGGTTCTTCTCGCGGTCCAGCGCCACCAGCCGCTCGAGTGCGGCGGCCACGTCGGACTCGGGCAAGCGAACGTCGATGCCGTTCTTCAGACGCAGATTCCAGCGCCGCTCGCCCACCAACACGGACGCGTGCACGAAGTCGCGCATCGTGGGATAGCGGTCAAGCAGAGCAAGGAATTCCTTTGCTTTCGCCTGCGCCCCGTGGCCGACGACGAGCGGCAGGCGAGCCAGGGAGGGCGCAACATAAGGCTCGAGCACGGTGCCGTCGTCGGCAATGACCGATACGCGCCCATCCTTCTGCCAGAGTGCAAACGCTTCCCTTTCTTTGATGCCGATCTGCAGCTCGCCAGGATAGAGCTTGAGCACGGTGGCATCGGCAATCCAGGGGTGGGTCTTGAGGCGCTGGCGGATCTGATCGACGTCGAGGAAGAGAAGCGAGGTGCTGCCGCTAATGCCAGCGGTGGCGAATACGTCCTGCCGGTTGACATGATGATTGCCGACAAGTGCGATCGACACGACGCGGAAACCAGCCGCATTGGCGATGCCATCGCGCGCGTCCTTCAGCCCAGCGACGAGCCCCGGAATGTGATCCCCTTTCACGGTGCCGTAGGCGAGACTCGCGACAATAACGAGGGCGCTGGCGGCGACGCCCGCACCGCGGGGCCGCTTGTTTTCGAGGAACGATGACCAGCGATCCATCACGCGTGCGATGCGCGACTTCGGACGCGTCGGTTTGGCATCTGTCGCGCCGCGCGCAGCCGCATGAGCCGCCGGGCGCAAGCGCCATCTGTCGATCCAATTCAGCGGTTGAGCGAGGCGTCCTCGATCATCCATTGCACCAGCTCGTCGAACGTGATCCCCGCATGCGCCGCAAGTTCGGGGACGAGTGACGTTTCGGTCATGCCAGGCTGCGTGTTGACTTCGAGACACACGAGTCCCCCAGTCCCCTCGATGCGATCGTCGTAGCGGAAATCCGCACGGCTCACGCCCCGGCAGCCAAGCGCGCGATGCGCCGCCAGTGCTAGTCTTCGGACTTGTTGGTAAACAAACGATGAAACCGGCGCCGGCAGAAGATGTTTGGAGCCGCCGGGCGCGTATTTGGCCTCGTAATCGTAAAACCTTACCGTCGGCACGATTTCGATTACGCCGAGCGCCGTGTCGCCCATTACCGCGCAGGTCAACTCCTTGCCCGGAATGTATTTTTCGACGAGCATCCGCTCGCCATAAGCCCAATCCTCGCGGGTGAGCTCCTGCGGCGGATGGGTGTGATCCTCCCGCACGATGAAAACCCCGACGCTCGAGCCTTCCGCAATCGGTTTGATGACGTAGGGCGGCGGCAACAAGTGCGACTTGGCCGCCTCGAACCGCGATACCACCAGTCCCTCGGGAACCGGCACCTCGGCGGCGCGGAACAGCGCCTTTGCGATGTCCTTCTGCATCGCCACCGACGAGGCCATCACGCCGGAATGGGTGTAAGGAATGGCGAGAATCTCGAGCACGCCTTGCAAGGTGCCGTCCTCGCCTGGGCGCCCGTGCAACATGTTGAGTGCGATGTCCGGCTTGACGGTCGTCAGCACCGTGGCGATGTCGCGACCGACATCGATGCGGGTCACGCGATGGCCGAGCCGCGCCAGCGCCTCGGCGCAGGCCTTGCCGGAGCGCAGCGATATCTCGCGCTCGGCGGACCAGCCTCCCATCAGAACGGCGACGTGCTTGCTCATCATTCCTCGGCTGCGACGTTGATTCGCTTATACCACTCAAGAGGCCGAGGCCGGGTTCGCATCGAGCATCTCGGCACGCTCTCGCCGTCGCCGCCGGAGCAAAGCGGGTGCTATGCCGCCCCGATCCGCTTGATCTCCCACTCAAGCTCGATGCCGGAATGCTCTTTGACTCGCCGACGCACCGTCTCGCCCAAGGTCTCGATGTCGGCGGCGCTGGCGCTGCCGAGATTGATCAGAAAATTGCAGTGCATCTCCGACACCTGCGCATCACCGACCTTCAGCCCACGGCAGCCGGCAGCGTCGATGAGCTGCCACGCTTTGTGACCGGGCGGATTCTTGAAGGTCGAGCCGCCGGTGCGGCTCTTGATCGGCTGGGTTGCCTCGCGCGATTCGGTGATTTTGTCCATTTCCGCGGCGATCTCGGCCGGATCGCCGGGCGTGCCTTGGAACAGCGCTTGCGTGAAGATGATGTCGTCCGGCGCGCCACAATGGCGATAGCTGTAGTGCATGTCGCCGTTGCTGAAGACGCGCAGGCGGCCCTGCCGATCCACGCCGCGCGCCTGGATCAGTGCGTCCTTGGTCTCGCGACCGTAGGCGCCACCGTTCATGCGCAGCGCTCCGCCCACCGCGCCGGGAATGCCACGAAAGAAGGCGAGCCCCGCGATCGCCGCCTCTTGCGCCGCGCGGCTGACTTTCACGTCCGGCGCGGCCGTGCCGGCGCAGATACGCGAACCGTCCTCGACCCTCACCTCGCCGAAACCGCGACCGAGACGGATGACGACGCCGGGTACCCCGCCGTCGCGCACGATCAGGTTGGAGCCGAGCCCGATCACAGTGACGGGAATCTCGCCGGGCAGGTGCGCCAGAAAGTTGACGAGGTCAGCCTCGTCCTCCGGCATGAACAAGACCTGCGCCGGCCCGCCGACCCGAAACCAGGTCAGTTCGGCGAGCGATTGGTTCGCCATCAGCCGCCCGCGCAAGCTGGGCATGCGCGCCTTCAGGTCCGCGACGAGATCGGGGAAGATCATGACGAACACGCCGGAGCGAGGGCGGGAGCAAGCGCCGCGATTGTGCGGATCGTGATCACGCCACTGCCCCGAGCGCGGCGAGTTCGCCCGGCAGCGCGTACGCCCATTGCGTGATGTTTCCGGCGCCAAGGCACACCACCATGTCGCCGGGCTGCGCCAGCCGTTTGATCAAGCGCGCAAGGTCTTGCGGGCCATCAAGCGGAATAGCTTGGCGATGTCCGTGCGCGCGCAAGCCCTGCACCAGCGAGTCGCGGTCAGCGCCGGCGATCGGCGCCTCGCCGGCCGGATAGACGTGCGCGACGATCACGGTATCGGCGTCATTGAAACAGGTCGAGAACTGCTCGAACAGCGATGCGAGGCGCGTGTAGCGGTGTGGCTGAACCACCGCGATGATCTGCCCCTTGCTCGACTCGCGCGCGGCGCGCAGCACGGCGGCAATCTCAACCGGATGGTGGCCGTAATCGTCAATAATCGGTACGCCGTTCCACTCGCCAGTGCGGGTGAAGCGCCGCCGCACGCCGCCGAAGCCGGCGAGCGCCTTGCGGATGAGGTCGTCGCCGACGCCGAGCTCCCGCGCGACCGCGATCGCCGCAGTCGCGTTGAGAGCGTTGTGCCGGCCGGGCATGGGCAGCGTGAGGCCGCCGATTTCGTGCGCCGTCTCCCCGGCGCGGTCGCGGAACATGACTGAAAATCGCGAACGGCCATCGGCGTGGTCGAGATCGGCGAGCCGCACGTCGGCCTGCAGGTTCTCGCCGTAGGTAATCACGCGGCGATCGGTGATTTGCCCGACCAACAGCTGCACCACCGGATGATCGGTGCACATCACGGCAAAACCATAGAAAGGCACGTTTTCGACGAAGGCGCGGAATGCGTCTTGGACCGCTTCAAAAGTCTTGAAATGGTCGAGATGCTCCGGATCGACGTTGGTCACGACGGCAACATCCGCCGGCAGTTTCAGGAATGTGCCATCGGATTCGTCGGCCTCGACCACCATCCAGTCTCCGGCGCCAAGGCGTGCATTGGTGCCGTAGGCATTGATGATGCCGCCGTTGATCACGGTTGGATCAAAGCCGCCGGCATCCACCAGCGCGGCCACGAGTGAGGTGGTCGTTGTCTTGCCGTGAGTACCTCCAATCGCGACGCAGCGCTTAAGCCGCATCAATTCGGCCAACATCTCGGCACGGCGCACCACCGGCAGCCGCTTGGCGCGCGCCGCGATGAGTTCGGGATTGTCGCGCTTGATCGCGGTCGATACCACCAGCACCTCGGCATCGCCGAGTGCGGCGGCGGAATGGCCGATGGCGACCTTGGCGCCTTTGTCGCGCAGGCGCTTGACATTGGCGCTATCGGAGGCGTCGGACCCTTGCACGGTATAGCCGAGGTTGATGAGCACCTCCGCGATGCCGCTCATGCCGATCCCGCCGATGCCGACGAAGTGGATCGGACCGATGTCGCGCGGCAGTTTCATGGTCTCTTCCCTCTGTGTTTCCCCGACACGGCGCGCCGCCGAGCACGCGGGTCACGCCCTTGCCGCCGCGCCCAGCACCAAATCTGCCAGTCGTTCGGCGGCGTCGACGGCGCCCTGCGAGCGGGCGGCCGCGGCCATTGCTACGAGCTTTTGCGGCGCGCTGGCAAGCGCGCTGATCTCGGCCGCCAGCCGATCGGGCGTGAAATCGTCCTGGCGCAGGCGCAATGCTCCGCCTGCGGTCTCCAGCACGCCGGCATTGGCGAATTGATCCTGGTCGAGCGCATGCGGCAACGGCACCAGAATGGCCGGGCGCCCGATCGCCGCGAGTTCCGCGACAGTCGAGGCGCCGGCGCGCGCGATAACGACATGGCTCGCAGCGATCCGCGCCGGCAGATCGGCGAAGAACGGCGCGACCTCGGCGGTAACGTTTGCCCGTGCATAGGCCTCCGTCACGCGTGCAAGATCCTCCTCACGCGCCTGCTGCACCACTGCGAGGCGCGCTTGCACATCATGGGCAAGCCTTTCGACGGCAGCGGGCACGATATCGGCCATGATGCGCGCGC
>DASQXF010000464.1:0-10151 GCA_035639895.1 Xanthobacteraceae bacterium | reverse complement strand
GCGCCCGCACCGGCCAGCGCGTGGTACTCGCGGTTGAGCGCAGCGGAGAGGTCGAACAGCAGCTTCGAACGGTCGCGGTAGTGCTCGTCGATCAGCATCAGCGCGAGGATTTGCGCCGAGATCGAGCCGATCTTCACTGGCCGGTCGGTCATGGTGGCCATCGCCTTGTAAGCGCGATCGAGCTCGAGTGTGGTCGTGCCGATGGGGCCTTCGACCGGCGGCGTCATGCGCGTCTCGATCACCTCCCACATAAGGTCGCCGGGCCCCTTGTCGGCCATGAAATGCGCCGGAGGCACTTCGACGCGCGGCTTGCCAATGCCGGCGATGCGCTCGGTGGCGTAGCTCACCCAGCTGCGGCCGGCGACGTCGTCGTCGAGACGTGCGTCACCGTCGACGAAAATGTCGATGCCCGCGCGGTGCTGGGCGACGACGTTGCAGGCGAGACAATCGAAATGCTGCTCGCGATAGGCGGCCTGCGACAGACCGTAGGAGAGCGGCATGCCGCGCAGGTTGGCTGTGTACCAACTCGGCCGCGGCAGCGCCCCGGTCGTGGTGGTGAGCAGGGCCTTTCCCTTGGTTGCCGTGAACATGTCGCCGCTAGACCCTACCGAGCGCGTGTAGAATCTTGCCCGGCGTGAACGGCATATCGGTGAGCGGCTTGGCGCCGAGCGGGCGCAGCGCATCGTTGATGGCGTTCATGACCGCGCCGGGCGCCCCGGCGGTGCCGGCTTCGCCCGCGCCCTTGGCGCCCAGCTCGGAATCCGCGGTCGGCGTGACCACGTGGCCGACTTCGATGTCGGGCATTTCGGCAGCCATCGGCACGAGATAATCCGCCATGTTGCCGTTGAGCAGCTGTCCGCGCGCGTCGTAGATGCAGTGCTCGAACAGCGCCCCACCGATCCCTTGCACCACGCCGCCGCGAATCTGCTCGTCGACGAGTTGTGGATTGATCACGGTGCCGCAATCCTCGACGCACCAGTGCTTGAGCAGCGTCACGATCCCGGAGTCGGTGTCCACTTCGAGGTAGCTCGCCTGGACGCCGTTGGTGAACGCGAACGGCCAGGCGCGCGGCACATAGTGGCGCGTCGCCAGCAATTCCGCCTGGAAGCCGGGCGGCAGCGTGTCCGGACGGAAATAGGCGATGCGGGCGAGCTCGTGCAGCGGCAGGCGCTCGCTGCCGCTGTCGCGATCGACCACGATGCCGTCGCGGATGTCGAGGTCTTCGGGCTTGGCCTGCAGGATCGAGGCGGCACAGGCGAGCACGTTGGCGCGCAGCGCCTTGCCGGCCTGCCATGCCGCTTCCCCGCCGATGCCGGCCGCACGCGAGGCCCAGGTGCCGCCGCCGTACGGCGTGTTATCGGTGTCGCCGGTGATGACCCGCACGCGCTCGATCGGAACGCCGAAGGAGGAGGCCGCGACCTGCGCGATGACCGCCTCGGCGCCTTGGCCTTGCTCCGTCACGCCGGTGTGGCAGATGATCGCGCCTTGGGCGTCGAGCCTCATGGTGACGCCGTCCTGCGAGGAGATTTTTGCACCGCCGACGCCGTAAAAGGCCGCGCTCGGATTGGTCACTTCGATGAAAGAGGCAAAGCCGATGCCGCGATGGATGCCTTGCGCCCGCAGCCGTTTTTGCTCGGCGCGTAGCCCGGCGTAGTTCATCATCGCATCGAGATGCGCAAGCGATTCGTGGTGCGACAGGGCCTCGAACTTGATTCCGGATGGGCCGGTGGACGGATGTGCGTCGTCCGGAATCAAATTGCGGCGCCGAATTTCCAGTGGGTCCATGCCGATCTTGGCAGCGGCCAGCTCGACCAGCCCCTCAGTGACCGCGGTCGCAATCGGATGGCCGACCGCACGATACTGGCACATGACATTCTTGTTCTGAAACACGACCCGCGCACGGGCGCGGTAGTTGGGGCAGGCGTACGGCCCGCCGGTGAGATTGACGATCTGGTTGGCCTCGATTCCCGACGTGCGCGGGTAAACCGAGTAGGGGCCGATGCCGGTGAGGTCGTCGATTTCCCAAGCGGTGATGGTGCCGTCGTTCTTGATGCCGATCTTGGCTTTGACGCGATGATCGCGGGCATGGATGTCGGTGACGAAACTCTCGAGGCGATCGGCGACGAACTTGATCGGGCGCTTGAGCAGCTTGGAGAGGGCGACCGTCGCCATCTCGTCGGCGTAAGTGTGCACCTTGATGCCGAACGAACCGCCCACGTCCTTGGTCACGACGCGAACCTGATGCTCCTCCAGATCGAGATGCTTGGCGAACAGGTTCTGCATCATGTGCGGCGCTTGGGTGCCGTGATACACCGTGAGCCGCGCATCCCCCGGATTCCAATCCGCGACAATGGCGCGCGGCTCATTTGTGACCCCTGTGTGGCGACCGAAACCGAAGGTCGTCTCGATCACGGCGTCGGCCTCTTTGAAGCCCTTGTCGGGATCGCCCGCCACGTGCGCGCGCTCGAAGGTGAGATTGTCGCCGAGCTCGGGATGGATCACCGGCGTGCCGGACTCGAGCGCGGTTTCGGCGTCCGTGACCGCGGGCAGCTCTTCGTATTTGATCTCGACCAACTCGCACGCATCCTCGGCCTCGGCGCGAGTGCGCGCGACGACGGCGCACACCGCCTCGCCTTGCCAGCAGGCGCGCTCGACCGCGATCGCGTATTGCGGCGCCGATTTGATCCCCTTGAGGTGCGTGAGCACCCCGACCCAGGGTGTGATCACCTTGGCAAGCTCGCTACCGGTGACGACGGCGATGACGCCGGGCGCCTTCGCCGCGGTCTCCGTCGCGATTGCAAGGATACGCGCATGCGCATAAGGCGAGCGCAGGAAGGCGACATGCGCCATGCGAGGCAGCGTCATGTCGCTGATGAATTGACCGCCGCCGCGCGTGAGACGGGCGAGGTTCGGGCGCGGCACTGAACGCCCGATATAGGAGTTCGGTCGGTCGAGAGCGGAAACGACCGGCGGGGAGTCGTCGGTGATCTTCATTTCTGCGCCCCGTGGCGCCGCGTGCCGCGAACGTTCGATCGCGAAACGGTCCGCTTCAACGCGAAGCGCCCTACGACCAGGAGCGCGCGCGGCTGCATTTGCCGTACATTCATGGCTTCGCTCCCGTCCGTGCCAGCGCCACCGCCTCCACCGCATCGACGATGGCGTGATACCCGGTGCAGCGGCAGTAATTGCCGGAGAGATGGGCGCGGATTTGCTCGCGAGTCGGAACGCCGCCATGGGCCAGCAATTCCTGCGCCGCAAGCAGCATGCCCGGCGTGCAGTAGCCGCACTGCAACGCGTTGCGTGCGATGAACGCCTGCTGCAAATCCGTGATCTCTTCGGAGTCAGCCACCCCTTCGATCGTGTCGACCCGCGCGCCGTCGCATTGCACGGCCAGCATCAGGCAGCCGCGTACCACCACGCCGTCGACGCGTACGCTGCAGGCGCCACATACGCCGTGCTCGCAGCCGACATGACTGCCGGTGAGCGCGAGATCTTCGCGCAGGAAGTCCACCAGCGTCTTGCGCGCATCGACGCGGTCGCGCACCTCCTCGCCGTTGACGATTACCGCGATGTCGTGGAAGCGCTCGCTCATGACGGCGCCTGGTCGAGTTGTCGTGCGACGCGCCGCAATAGCACGCCGGCAAGGTGCGCCTTCACTGCGCTCGATGCGTGGATATCGTCGGACGGCTCGAGGTCGTCGGCGAGGGCACCCACCGCCGCCTCGACGTCGCCCTCCGCCAGCGCGGTCTCGGCGCTGCGCGCGCGCACCGGGGTCGCGGCGACGCCGAAATAGGCAAGACGCAGATTCTTGAGGCGCTTGCCGTCGGCCTGCGCGCAGGCGGCAAGTCCCACCGTGGCATAGTCGCCGTGGCGGCGCGCGAACTCAGCAAAACCTACCCGGCTGGCGACACTCGCGGCAGGGACGCGAACGGCGGTGAGCATATCGCGGCGAGTCAGCGCGGTTTCGAAAAGGTCCTTGAAGAACTCCTCGGCGTTGACGGTGCGTTGACCGTTCGGTCCGACGATTTCGATTTCGCCACCCAGTGCGACCACGCATGCCGGCAACTCCGCGGCCGGATCGGCGAAAGCAAGCGAGCCGCCAACCGTGCCGCGGTTGCGGATCGCGGGATGGCCGATCTGCGGCAGAGCCAAAGCGACGAGCGGCACCGCTTGCGCGATCTCGGCGGAGCGTTCCGCCTGCGCGTGACGCACCAGCGCGCCGATCTCGACATCGCCATTTTTCAATGCGATCCGGTCGAGTCCGCTGATGCCGTTAATGTCGATGAGCAGGGCGGGCTGGCTCAGCCGCATGTTGAGGGTCGCGATCAGGCTTTGTCCGCCCGCAAGCAACCGCGCATCGTCCGTTGCCAGCAATTCGATCGCGTGCGCGACCGAGCGGGCCTTGGCATAGGCAAACGGTGCCGGCTTCAACCCGTCCTCCCCGGCGATGCTTCTTATTGTGCTATTGTCGCCGCTCGGCGCGCGCCGTCAATCCTCGGGTATCGTCCGATTGGTGAAGCAGGCGTTGCCGAGGCCGGTACCGATCGTCAGTACTCCCCAACGGCCGACCTCACGCATGAACGGCGCCTCGCTCAACCCCTGCACCACCGCGTCGTTGTGCAGGAGCATCAGCGTCTCGTGCTCGCCGATGGTCGGGATCGCTTCATGCAGGGCGTGCGGCAGATTGAAGCTCTTGCTCTCCCAGTTGCCCGGCAGATTTTGTGCGCCGCGCGAGATGGTGCCGTCGGCTTCGATGAGCCCCGGACAGCCGATGCCAATGAAAGGCGCCAGTCGCAGTCCCTCTTTGTCGGCCCGTGCGATCAGGCCCGACAGCATCTTGATCAGTTCCTCCAGCGCCTCTCCGCGCGTGACGTTGTTTTCGTCGGCGTATCGCCACAGCTCGAATTTCCAGACGAATGCCTTCGACAGGTCGCTCGCCTTTTTCAGATTGAGTGCGACAACACCGGCGCGGATATTAGTGCCGCCGATGTCGACGGCGAGGATCGCATCGTGCGCTTCGAACATCCAGGGCGGCGCCAGGTGCGCGCCGCCGATCAAACCGGCCTCGTCGGGGCCATTACGGATGGGTAGAAGATCGATCGGCACCTTGTCCGCCTTCAGGATCACAGCTGCGCGACCGATAACAAGCTCGCCGATCCTGCTGGCGCGGAAGCCACCGCCAACGACGATCCGTTCGGTATCGTGCCAGGCTTTGAGCTTGAGGAATCGCCGGATGACGAGTGCGAGTTCCTGCGCAAAATCCTCGATCGTGCCCTGCACGACGCCGCCAGCCTCCGGGTCGCCCTCGGTGAGCAGCGCGTCGAGCTTCTTCCTGCTGATATCCTCGCTCGCCTTGTCGCCGAACGGATCACTGCCGGCTTTGCGCAGCGGCTTGCGCCAACGTTCGAGGATGGCGTTGAAGGCGCCCTTATTGGCGCGATCGCCGAGCAAGCCTTCGTCATCCTTCAATTCGACGTTGTAGCTGTCCACCTCGACCTCGGGGAGGGAGGCGGCCCCATGCGTCGCAACGCTCGGCGCAGTCGTGCTCTGATCGGCCATTCACTCGTTCCTATGGCGGACCCATGACAACTGCGAAGGGGCGCAAAGGTTTCTACGCGTCGGTCAGGCTGGGGGAGGATGGAGCAACGATCCGGCGTACGATATCGATTGCCCGCCGCATCAGCGTTTCCGATGCCTCGAGCGTTCGGAAGGCGGCATGCGAGCTAAGTGTGACATTCTCCATCCGCGCCAGCGGGTGATCCGGCTTGAGCGGCTCGGCGTGAAAAACATCGAGTCCGGCGTGGCGGACGTGGCCGCTGGCAAGCGCCTCGAGGAGGGCTGCTTCCTCGACCAGCGCCGCGCGCGCGGTATTGATGAGGATCACCCCGCGCTTGGTGCCAGCGAGGCGTTTGGCGTTGATCAAGCCGCGTGTTTCGCCGTTGAGTGCGAGGTGTAGCGAAATTACGTCGGCGCGCCCCAGCAATTCGTCCAGCTCAACCAGCGGCACGCCCGCGTCCGGGCGTGGGGAACGATTCCAGCCGATCACATCCATGCCGACGCCGCGCGCGATGCGCGCCACTTCTCGACCGATGCCGCCGAGCCCGATCAGGCCGAGCGTCTTGCCCTTGAGCTGCATGCTTTCGAGCGGATCCCATACGCCCGCTCGCACCGCGCGATCCATGCGCGCGAGGTCGCGGCCGCAGGCGAATATCAGCGCCATCGTGTGTTCGGCGACCGCGATGTCGCCGTAACCCTTGATGGTGTGCACCTCGATTCCGAGGTGGTTCAGCGCCGGCACGTCCATGTAGCTCGAAGCGCCGGTACCGAGAAAGACGATGTGCTTGAGCCCGCGGCACCGTGCCATCACGTCGGTCGGCATATAGGAATGATCGTCGAGGCAAACGTCGTAATTGGCGAGCAGCCGCGGCAGATCGGCGGATTGAAATGGCGCACTATTGATCGCGATCGGCGGGTCGTCGGGCCGCTGCACGCGCGCAAAGACCGGCGCGAGTTGGTTGTTGCAGTCGATGAAAATCGATTTCATGGCCGCGCCGGTTCTCTCATGCTTCCTACGGGCATAGTAGTACTGTATCCACGGGCCAGCAGGGAGGATGGAATATGCCTGGCGAATTCAAGGACAAGATCGTCGTCATTTCGGGGGCGAGCCGCGGGATCGGCCGCGGCATCGCGCTCGCTTTTGCGCGCGAAGGCGCGCAAACAGTGCTGGCTTCCTCTTCCGAACAAAATCTGGCGGCCGCCGCCAAGGCGATCGGCGCGGAGGGGCCGCAGCCGTTCACGGTCGCCGGCGATCTGCGCACGCTCGAGGCATGCGAGCAACTGTTCAACCGCGTCAACGAGCGCTTCCGCCGCTGTGACGTCCTTGTCAATAACGCGGGCGCGACGCGCGCGGGCGCGTTCGTGGACTTGGCCGATGCAGCCTGGCTCGATGGCTTCGCGCTGAAATTTTTCGGGTGCGTGCGGCTCACCCGGCTGTTCTGGCCGCTATTGAAGGCCGCGCAAGGCAGCGTGATCAACATCGTCGGGGGCGCCGCCCGCACGCCCGATTCCGAGTTCCTCATCGGCGGGTCGGTGAATGCGGCAATGGCCAACTTCTCCAAGGGTCTGTCGAAGCTCGGCAACCGCGATAACGTCAACGTCAACGTGATTCATCCCGGCAATACCGAGACCGAGCGGCAGCAAGAGCTGCACCGCCAGCGCGCGGCGGCGTCGGGTCGAACGGTCGAGGAGCTGCGGGCTGAGGCGCTCAGCAAGAGCAACGCGCGCCGCTTCGGCAAGCCGGAGGATATCGCCGCGCTGGCGTTGTTCCTGTGCTCTGAACGCGCCCGGCACGTCCAGGGAACCGCGATCGCGGTCGATGGCGGCGGCACCCCCGGCCATTATTGATCGACTTCAGGGGGCGACGGCAGTCGAGGAACTTGCGGGCGCCCAGGGAGGTTGGTTCTCATAGGAAGTACCCAGACGGGCAGGAATAACCGCGGGCGCGCAGGGTTGTTCATTGGATCGTCGGGCTTTTCGCCGGCGGTGAGAGTGGGGAGGACGATATGAACAAGATGACACGGCGTGCTTTCGGCGCGGCCGGTTTTGCCGGGCTGCTCGTCACATCCGCAAGCTTTGCCCAGCAGCAGCCACCGCCGGTGCGCGTGCGCGGCACGATCGAGGCCGTCGATGGGGGAGTGCTGACCGTAAAGGCGCGCGACGGCTCCAATCTGACAATCAAGCTTGCCGATAACGCGCGTGTGTCGATTGCCGTCAAGGTACCGTTGTCGGAAGTCAAAGCGAATAGTTACGTCGCGGTCACCGCCATGCCGCAGGCCGACGGCAGTCAGCGCGCGATCGAGGTGATGATCTTTCCGGAAGCCCAGCGCGGAACGGGCGAGGGGCATGGGCCTTGGGATTCGCGACCGCAAAGTACCATGACGAACGCTACCGTCATGCAAACGGTCGCCGGCGTGGATGGGCAGGTGCTGACGGTGAAGTACAAGGACGAAGAGAAGAAAATCATCGTTCCTTCGGACGCGACGATCATTACCACGAGGCCCGGGGACAAGACTGACCTCAAGCCCGGGGTCAAGATTTTCATCTTCGCCGCAAGGAAGCAGCCGGACGGAACCCTGGAGGCCACGAACGTCACCATCGGCCGTGACGCTTGACGGCCATCGCTGGAGTGACCCGAAAGGCACAGTGTTCAACTTCACAGGCCCGCGGTCGCGGATTGGCGGCAATGGTGAGCTTTCGGGAGTGAGATGAGGTGGCAGATTTTGCCGGTAAGACTTCAGGAGGATGACATGAACCAGATCACACGTCGCATTTTCGCCGTGGCGGGCTTCGCCCTGCTGCTCGCCACGTCCGCGAGCTTCGCCCAGCAGCAAGCGCAGACGGTGCGCATCCGCGGTCAGATCGAAAAAGTCGAGGGTGATGTTCTCGACATCAAGACGCGCAATGGGGATATGGTGAAGGTGAAGCTCGTCGACCCGGGGCGGGTGTTCGCGCTGGTCAAGGCGTCCCTCGACGACGTCAAGGTCGGTAAATTCATCGGTGTCACCGCCATGCCGCAGGCCGACGGCAGCCAGAAGGCGGTCGCGATCCAAATCTTCCTCGATTCCCAGAAAGGCGTCGTGGCCGACAGGCATTTTCCGTACGATCAGCAGCCGGGCAGCACCATGACCAATGCGTTCGTGGAAACGATGGTAGCCGCCGTCGATGGCCCGACCATCATGGTCAAGTACAAGGATGGGGAAAAGAAGGTGATTGTTCCGCCCAATACGCCGATTGTCGCGACCGCTGCGGGCGACAAGAACGAGCTTAAGCCGGGTACTCACATGATCATCCACGGTGCAACGAAGCAACCGGATGGGTCGCTAACGGCGTCGTCCATCAATGTCGGCCGTGATGGGCTCGTACCGCCGATGTGAGACGGTGTGAGCCATCGCCCGCTTTTGATTCTACGTGCCGTCCCCTTGCGGGCGGCACGCTGTTTCGGAGGACACATGAGCAGAATGACAAGAACCTTGCTTGCCGGCGCAGTCTTGTTCGCCGCGCTTGCGACGTCGCCTGGATTGGCGCAACAGCAGCAGACGGTGCGAGTGCGCGGGCCGATCGAGGCCGTGGACGGTTCGACGCTGACCGTCAAAGCCGGCGAGGCGGGTGACGTGACGGTGAAACTCACCGACAAAGCCGCCGTGTATGGGGTAGTCAAGGCGACGCTGGCGGATGTGAAACCTGGTGCCTTCATCGGTGTTGGCGCAACGCCGCAGGCCGACGGCAGCCAGCGCGCCATTCAGGTCGTGATCTTCGCCGAGCCGCTGCGCGGCACCGGCGAGGGCCACCGGCCTTGGGATCGGCCGAACACCACCATGACCAATGCGACGGTGGACACGACGGTGGCGGGCGTCGACGGTCAAGTGGTCATGGTCAAGTACAAGGACGGCGAGAAGAAGATCATCGTCGGTCCGGATGCTGTGATCCGCGCGTATGTCGTCGGCAGCAAGGACGAGCTCAAGCCGGGCGCCAACATCAATATCGTCGCCGCGACCAAGAAGCCGGACGGCACGTTCGAAGCGGCCCGGGTCAATGTCGGCCGCGACGGTATCGTGCCATAACATCAGCGAGGTGCGATTTTCGGGCCGCCGCGGCGCGCCGGCGCGTGCGCCGAGCCGCGCGCGGGAACATCGAGGTCGCTTGCCAGCAAATCCGGGAGCTGCGCGGGTGCCGCGACGCGCGGCGGATTGCGGCGGCCGCGGGCGCGGCTGTCGACATTTTCGTCATGTGGGCGTTTGACCGCGTCGGCGCGCGCCAGTGCCTCGATCGGTGGAGCATCCTCGGTCAATCGCGCAAGCAGGAAAGTGAGATCCTCGAGCCTTGCCGCGACGACGTGGATGACATCGGATTCCTGCTGCACCTCTCCGCTCACCGCGATATAGCGCGAACCCATGATGATGGGACGAAAGCGTTCGAACGTCTTGGGCCAAATGATGATATTGGCAACCGCCGTCTCATCCTCGATGGTCATGAAGATGACGCCGTTGGCTGCGCCCGGCTGCTGGCGAACGGTGACGAGCCCGGAAACGCTGACCCGCGCCGAGGACGGCAGCAGGCGCAGCTCCTCGTTGCGGGCGATGCCGCGTCGAGCG
>DASQXF010000463.1:0-3418 GCA_035639895.1 Xanthobacteraceae bacterium | reverse complement strand
ATGTCGGGGTTCGCGCCAGGGATGTGGACGACTGGGCGAGCTATGGCGAAAAGCTCCTCGGTCTTCAGCGTACCGACAAGACCCGCGCGAGCCTCGCCTTCCGGATGGATGATCGCAAGCAGCGGCTCGTCGTCGCCGCCGACGGCGGGCAGGGCATCGGCTTTTTCGGTTGGGAGGTGGCGGACGCCGCCGCGCTCGATACGGTTGCGGCGCGCATCGAGGCCTCCGGCATCAAAGTCGCACGCGGCTCGCGCGCGCTCGCCGACGAGCGGCGCGTCGCGGACCTGATCGTGTTCAACGATCCCGCCGGCAACCGGCTCGAAATTTTCCACGGCGCGGAGATCGCCGCCGATCCGTTCCAGCCGGGCCGCAACATTTCCGGTTTCCGCACCGGTCCCCTCGGCATGGGCCATGTGGTGATGCATTTCGAGCGCGTCGCGGAGGTGATGGCCTTCTATCAGGACGTCCTCGAGTTCAAGCTTAGTGATTATTGGTTGCGCCCGTTCCCGGGCTACTTCTTCCACGTCAATCCGCGCCACCACAGCATCGCCTTCGTCGAGAGCGGTATCAATATGGTCCATCACATGATGATGGAGCTCTACAGCTTCGACGACGTGGGCCAAGGCTACGATCTTGCGCTCGGTGATCCCGAACGCATCGGCGTCACGCTCGGTCGCCATTCCGGCGACTACGTCACCTCGTTCTACACCTGGAACCCGTCGGGCTTTCTGGTCGAATATGGCTGGGGCGGCCAGCTGATCGACGACAACACCTGGAAACCATTCGAACGCAAGTTCGGACCGAGCCTCTGGGGTCACGAGCGCCGTTGGATGTCGGAGGAAAAGAAAGAAGAGTCGCGGCGGTTGTGCATCGAGGCCGCCGAGAACGGTGAACGCCAGCCGGTCCACGTGATCGCCGGCAATTACAATCTCATGCCGGGCGTATGTCCCTGGTGGGACAGCATGAAACAAGGCCGGAAGGCGGGTTGAGCCGGACCCAGTCCCGCTCCCCTCTTGTGCTTGAAATTGAAGGCCTAAGCCTCCTCAGTGGATTTGCGCAGCGCAGCGGCGGAATGCGCGAGGTCCTCGACATTGATGCGTGCAAGCGCTGCCGAGAAGGCATGCTCGGCTTCTCCCAGTGCGGGCATCACCACCTTGCTAAGCAACGCGGAGTTGGCGAGCGGCGCTCCGTTGATTTCCTCGGCTGTGCCGGATGCGCGCAAAATATCGTCGGCGGTGATGCGGCGTTGCTCGCGCGCTAGCTCGTAGCCGCCGCGCGGGCCTCGAGTACCTTTGAGAATGCCGTGCCGCACCAGCGCCTGCAGCACCGGCTCGAGATGCCGCGGCGGCAGGCGATGGCGGGTCGCCAGTGCTTTAGCCGCGACTGGGCGTCCCCGCGCGTTGAGCGCGATATCGATGACGGCGGCGATGGCCAAGGCGCCCTTGCGCGGCAGCAGCAGCATGATGTTCCCGACGACGAGAAACGGGTGCCAAAACTAGTCGCTCCGCCCTTCCCGTCCGGTGCCCGTAGACCCAAAACCCCCAACTCCGCGCCTTGTTTCATCGAGGCTTGAGACTTCGCAGATGGTGGCTTGTAGGGCAGACGACAGAACCAGTTGGGCGATCCGCGCCCCACGCGCGACCGGGAACGCCTCCTCGCCGAAATTCGCAAGAATTACATGCACTTCACCGCGGTAATCGGCATCGAGCGTACCCGGCGAATTGAGCACCGTGACCCCGTGCCGAAGCGCCAGCCCGGAACGGGGCCTGATCTGACCTTCGACCCCCAGGGGAAGCGCGAATGCGAGTCCGGTTGGGATCGCGGCGCGCCGGCCCGGCGCGATGATCAGCGGCGCGCCTGCGGGCACTGCGGCCACGAGGTCGAGGCCGGCCGCATGCACACTTTGATAGGCCGGCAACGGCAGGTCGGCGGCGTGCGGCAGCCGCATGATCCGCACCTGGACTTTGTTCACCGCTTGGCTCCGGCGAGCGTTTCGGCAATGCGCGCGATGAGCGCGCGCGCGACGTCCTCTTTCGATTGGGAGGGCCACGATTCAACCCCTTGCGCCGTCACGAGATGCACGGTGTTGCGGTCGCCGCCCATGACGCCGCTCTCGGCCGAGACATCGTTGGCAAGGATCCAATCGCAACCCTTGCGGGCGAGCTTTGCCTTGGCATGCTCAATGATGTGATCGGTCTCGGCCGCAAAGCCGATGACGAGGCGGGGCCGCCTGCTGGGGTCGTGGGCCACTGTCGCGAGAATATCGGGATTTTCCGTGAGCGCGAGCTTCGGCGCGC
The DNA here is from genome assembly GCA_035639895.1 of Xanthobacteraceae bacterium. Taxonomy (GTDB): domain Bacteria; phylum Pseudomonadota; class Alphaproteobacteria; order Rhizobiales; family Xanthobacteraceae; genus VAZQ01. The sequence continues at coordinate 1,121 of DASQXF010000463.1, read as the reverse complement.
CGCCCCCGCCCTTCTTGATCTTGTTGGCATGGGGCTTGGCCGGGCGCCAGTCGGCCACCGCCGCCGCGAACACCGCAGCATCGGCGGGCAGCGCCGTCGTGACCGCGGCCAGCATGTCCTGCGCGCTTGCAACCTTGACGATTTTTACCCCCGGCGGATCGGGCAAGTGGACCGGCCCGGAGACGAGCGTCACCTCGGCGCCAGCGGCGGCGGCGGCGGCGGCGATGGCATGGCCCTGCTTGCCCGACGAGCGATTGGCGATGTAGCGCACCGGATCGATCGGCTCATGGGTCGGACCGGAGGTGACGATCACACGCCTGCCCGCGAGTGCTCCCTCGCCGGCTTGGGTCATGAGCGACAGCGCTGCTGCGACGATCTCGGGCGGCTCGGCCATGCGCCCGACGCCGGCCTCGCCGGCCTCTGCCATCTCGCCGGCGTTCGGCCCCACGACCGCGATCCCGTCATCGATGAGTTGCGCCAGATTGCGCCGGGTCGCCTTGTGCTCCCACATGCGCGGGTTCATGGCTGGCGCCAAGAGCACAGTGCGGTCGGTGGCGAGCAGCACGGCGCTCGCGAGATCGTTCGCATGGCCTCCTGCCAGCTTGGCCATGAGGTCGGCGGTTGCAGGCGCGACCACGACGAGATCGGCGTCGCGCGCGAGCCTGATGTGGCCGATGTCGAACTCGCTGTGCGGGTCGAACAGATCGCTGAACACACGCTCGCCTGACAGCGCGGCCGCCGACAGCGGCGTAACGAATTCCTGCGCCGCTTCGGTGAGAATGCAACGCACGGCGAGCCCACGTTCCTTCAATCGGCGGATGAGATCGAGCGCCTTATATGCGGCGATGCCGCCGCCGACGATGAGTAGAATGCGTCTGGTGCGGACGGCGCACGCGTTGGGTACCGCGGCCGCCGGCACTTGGGCCGGCACGCGCGGCGTTGCCCGGTCGCGCACCCGGGTTTCGGTCTTGGACGTCCTGGGATCGGCCCGGTCGATGGCAGCTGCATCGCGCAAGATGGTGCGCACCTCGTCCTCCATCGACCGGCCGTTGCGCGCCGCGCGTAGCCGCAAGCAGCGCTTCAGCTCGTCATTAAGTTGGCGAATGGTGATGCTGGCCATG
>DASQXF010000462.1:0-4725 GCA_035639895.1 Xanthobacteraceae bacterium | reverse complement strand
GATTGCATGCGGCTCTTGGCCGATGGCCGTTTCGGCGACGATGCCGTTGTGGCAGGGGAATCGGCCGTAGCGGGACTTGCCGGCCTGCTGATGGCGAGCGCCGATGCCGACGCGCGCGCTCGGCTCGATCTGCGCCGCGATAGTCGCGTGCTGGTGTTCGGCACGGAAGGAGCCACGGATCCGCAAGTTTACCACAGCATCGTCGGGCGACGACCCGATGAGGTCCAGCGGAGCACAAGATGAGCGGCAGCCTGGCCGATGCGGTTTGTCGCGATATCGACGCAGCGCGCGAGGAACTGATCGAGCTGTGCGCTCGGCTGGTGGCAGCGGTGAGCGTCAATCCGCCGGGTCGCACCGCCGAGGCAGCCGAGGTCGTGCACGCCTACCTGTCGGGCCACGGCATCGCGACCGAGAAAGTCGCGGCCGACGATGAAGCTCCCAATATCATCGGCCGCATCGAGGGCGGTGCCGGCGGGCGTCATGTCGTCTTCAATGCGCACATGGACACCATGGAATCCGGCGACGAAGCCGCCTGGACGGTTCCCGTCACGCGTCTTACGCGCCGTGATGGCCGCCTCTATGGGCTCGGCATGGGTAACATGAAAGGCGCGCTGGCCGCCATGTGCCTTGCGACCGCCGTTCTCAAGCGGCACAGCAACGCATGGAACGGCCGTCTGACGATGACCGCCGTCTCCGATGAGGTCATGTTCGGCGAACGCGGCACTGTCTACCTGCTGCACGCGCGCCCCGACGTCGCCGGCGACTTCCTCATCAGCGGCGAAGGCCCGGGCTTTATGCATTTCGCCGTCGCGGAGAAAGGCTTGCTCTGGCTCGACGTGGAGGCGCGCTCTCCCGGCGGGCATGCTTCGCGGGCGCTACGCGGAGAAACGGCAGTCATGAAGCTCGCCGCCTTTCTCGCGCGCCTCGACGCGATGAACGACGTATACGCGACCCTGCCGCGTGAGCTGGAGGGCGTGAGCGGCGGCGAGGGCAATCTCGGGCTACGGCTGTCGCTCAATGCGGGAACGCTGGCCGCCGGCACGGTTCGCAGCCAGGTGGCGACGCGGGCGCAGGCACAAATCGATATCCGCCTACCGCCGGGAATCACCGCGCAGGCGTGCGAGACGATGATCCGCAAGCAGATCGACGGCGACGATATCAGCATCGCGGTCGTCAAGGCCTGGGACGCCAATTGGACCGCGCTCGACAATCCGTTGGTAGCCGAGCTGGCGACCGCGGCGACCGCGGTGCGCGGCGCTGCGCCACCCTTCGTGGTCCGTTTGCCGGGCAGCGATGCCCGCCGTTGGCGCGATCTCGGGGTCCCGGCAGTCTGTTATGGTCCGCAACCGACGCTCTCGGCCGGCATCGATGACTACGTGAACGAGCAGGATGTCGTCGACTGCGCCAAGATCTACGCGCGCACGACCCTTGCGCTGATGCGACGCTGAGGTCAGCCCCTGCGGCTACATCGTCGCCTGCACCATCAGAGATAATGCGCGCGCAGCCGCCCGCGTCGTCTTGAAGATCGGTACGTCCGCGCCTTCAAGATCCGCCGTCCAGCGCTGCTGCGCCTCGCCGCCATAGATCACGAGCGCGACCGGCTTGTTGTAGGCGCGGCGCAGTTGCCGGAACAGCTCGCCAAACTCCGGGAAATCGGCGTTGGCCGGCGCGAGCAAAGTGCATAGCACGACGTCGACATTCGGGTCGGCAAACAGCGCGGTCAGTCCCACCTCGTGCGCCTCCCGCGCTCCCTTGACGTCGATGCTGATCCAAAAATCGAACGGATTGGCCGGTTCGAGCCAATCCGGGAGGATCGTGCGCATGGCGGCGAGTGTCGCGGGCTCGAACGTGGCAAGTTCGAGACCACCCTGGACCAACAGGTCCGTGGAGATCACGCCGAGCGCGCCGCTCGTCGTGGCGATGCCTGCACGCTTGCCGCGGGGCTTCGGCAGCATGGCCAAGGCGCGCAGCGCGTTGAGAAACTCATCCTCGTCCTCAGCGCGTGCGATGCCATATTGCCGCAACGCTCCGTCGAGGACGTCGTCATCGGACGCGAGCGAGCCGGTATGCGAGGCGGAGGCCTTTGCACCGTCCTTGGTGCGACCTGGCTTGAGCACGACGATCGGCTTCGATTTGCGTACCTCAAGGGCTTTATCGAAGAACGCGCGTGGGTTGCGGATGCTCTCGATGTAGAGGCCGATGACCTTGGTTGCCGGATCGTCCGCGACGAAATTCAGGAAGTCGAGCTCGTCGACGTCGACCTTGTTGCCGACATCGATGCTCTTGCCGACCGGCAGGCGCTGGCTCGCGCCGCTCATCACGTGCAACATGACAGCGCCGGTGAAGATGCCGGTCTGGGTGAAAAACGACACGCCACCGTTCTCCCAGCGGGGAAAGTTGACGAAGCTTCCCATCATGCCGACCTCAGCATTGACCATCCCGATCGTGTTGGGACCGGCGAGCAGCAATCCGGACGCGCGGGCGATCTCGCGCAAGCGCTCCTCATCGCCGCGGCCTTTTTGACTGGCTTCCGAGAAGCCCGCCGTGATGATGCAGGCGGCGCGCGCACCAGCAGCGATGCACTGCTTGACCGCATCCTCCACATGCTGCTGCGGCAACACGATATAGACGAGATCGACCTTTTCCGGCACGTCGGCGAGCGTGGGATAGGCGGTCTTGCCCATGATCTGCGTCGCAGTGCGATTGATCGGGTAAAGCGGACCGCGGAAATTGCCCTTGGCCAGATTGTCGAACAGAACGCCCCCCGATTTGGTCGGGTTGGCCGAGGCGCCGATCACTGCGATCGAGCGGGGCGCGACCAAGGGCGTGATGTCCCGCATGCAATGCTCCTACGAACGAAGAACGATCAGCGCGTCGAGTGCCAGCGCGCCGTTTTCGGTGACTGCGAGAGGGTTGATCTCGATCTCGGATATTTCGCGCGCGACCGCGGGCTGCTGCGACAGGTCCGAAAGCGCACGCAGCACATCGACGACGGCTCGGCGGTCGCGCGGCGCCGCTCCGCGCGCGCCCGCAAGAAGCCGCGTAGCGGGCCGCTCGGTCAGCAGCGCCTCGATATCCTCGCTGCGCAGCGGTGCCAGCCGGAACGAGACCTGCCGGAGCGTTTCGACATAGATGCCGCCCAGGCCGAACATCACCACCGGCCCGAAATGAGGATCGTTGCGCAGCGCCGCGATCCATTCCGGCTGTGCCGGCCGATAGGCTTCAACCAGAAAACCCTCGAGCACGATGTCCCGTCGATAGGCTGCGAGGCGCGCTGCAATCGTCCGACAGGCCGCTTGCGCGGCGGCCGGCGAATCGACTGGAAATATCACCGCGCCAGCTTCGGTCTTGTGCGTCAATTGATGCGCGACCGCCTTGACCACAACTGGGGGACCGATCGCCTCTACCGCGGCGGGCGCTTCATCGGCGGTGCCGACGACGCGACCTGGCGGCACGGGAATGCCGTATGCGTGCAGGAACGCCTTCGCTTCGGGCTCGGACAGTACGTTGCGGCGCTGCGCGCGGGCGGCCGAGATGAACGTGGCAACATCGGCGGACGGTTGCCTCGGCAGCGGGCGGTCTCGCGCGCCCAGATCAATGGTCGACACGCAAGATCACCTTGCCGAACTGCTTCGCCGATTCGAGATAGCGATGCGCATCCGCCGCTTCCCGCAGCGGAAAAATCCGATCGATGACGGTCTTCAACTTGCCGCTGCCCAAAAGCGGCATCATCACTTCGAGATCGTGCTTGGTGGCACTGTTCGAACCGATGATTTGCAGCTCCTTGTGGAAGACGTAGTTCACCGGGATCTTACAATCGTAGGACTTGGTTCCGCCGACGGTCACGACGCGGCCCCCGCGGGTGAGGCAGCGGATCGATTTTTCCAGGAAATCCCCGCCGACGTGCTCGACCACGACATCGACGCCGCGCTTTTTGGTGCGCTTGAGAATTTCTTCGACGAAATCGACGTCGTTATAGTTGATGACTTCGTCGGCGCCGAGTTCCTTTGCGCGCTCGAGCTTCCAATCGGCGCTCGACGTGGTGTAGACGTAGGCGCCCGCCAGCTTGCAGATTTGGATCGCCGCCATGCTCACGCCGGAGCTCGCGGAGTTCACCAGCACGGTCTCGCCGGCGCGCAGGTTGGCGCGATCGACAAGCATATGCCACGCCGTTCCGAAGGCATTGGGGAATGCCGCCGCCTGCTCGAATGTCACGCTGTCGGGCAGCGGGATCAGGTGATCGGCGGGCAATTTGACATATTGCGCGTAAGCACCGTGTTCATGCGCGCCGAGATAGCGATAATCGCTGGCGCAACGGTTGTGATGCCCGGCCATGCACTGCTCACAGCGTCCGCATGGAAGGATCCACCAGCTCGTCACGCGCGCGCCGATCGGGATGTCGCTCGCCGTCTCGGGGCCGAGCGCCACGAATTCCCCGCCGAAATCGCCACCGAGAATATGCGGGAACCTTCCCTTGTTCGGCTTGTAACGGCCCGCACGCGCCATCAGGTCATAGCCGTTGAGGCTCACCGCATGGACCTTGACCAGCGCCTCGCCCCGTTGGGGCTGCGGCACGCGGAAGTCGGTATATTTGAGAACGTCAGCGTCCCCGTATTCCTCGAAGATGACAGCCTTCATCTGCGTTGGGACCAATTTCACCTCCGCGGGACTCTTGCAGCGGGTTAGCTGGCTTTAGCGCTCGTCTGCCGCGCGGCGAGAATCTTG
>DASQXF010000461.1:0-4008 GCA_035639895.1 Xanthobacteraceae bacterium | reverse complement strand
TTGGCCTGGATCTCGGCGGCGACCGCCTGGGGCACCTGTTCGTAGTGATCGAATTGCATGGTGAAGGTGGCGCGCCCCTGCGACATGGAGCGCAGGTTGCTCACATAGCCGAACATGTTGGCGAGCGGCACCATCGCGTTGATGACGTTGGCGTTGCCGCGCATGTCCTGACCGTGGATCTGTCCGCGACGCGAATTGAGGTCGCCGATGACGGAGCCCGTATAGTCTTCGGGCGTCACCACCTCGACTTTCATGATCGGCTCGAGCAGGACGGGCGAACCCTTTTGCAGGGCTTCGCGCAACGCCGCCCGCGCGCAGATTTCAAAGGCGAGCGCCGACGAATCGACGTCGTGATAGGCGCCGTCAACGAGGGCCACCTTGAGATCGACGACCGGGAAGCCCGCCAGCACCCCGGAGCCGAGCACCGATTCGAGGCCCTTCTCGACGCCGGGGATGTATTCCTTCGGCACGGTTCCACCGACGACTTGATTTTCGAATACGAAGCCTCCGGCCGGCGGCAATGGCTCGGCGATGATCTTGACGCGAGCGAACTGGCCGGCCCCGCCGGTCTGCTTCTTATGTGTGTAGTCAACGGTGATGGGCTTGCTGATCTTCTCGCGGTAGGCCACCTGTGGCGCGCCGATATTCGCGTCCACTTTGTAGCTACGCTTGAGGATGTCGACCTTGATGTCGAGATGAAGCTCGCCCATGCCCTTGAGGATCGTTTGCCCCGATTCCTGATCGGTGGTGACGCGGAATGAGGGATCCTCGGCCACCAGTTTGGCGAGCGCGACGCCGAGCTTCTCCTGGTCCGCCTTCGACTTCGGCTCGATCGCGATCTCGATAACGGGGTCGGGGAATTCCATCTTCTCCAGGATCACCTGCTTCTGCGAATCGCAGAGCGTGTCGCCGGTGCGCACCTCCTTGAGGCCGGCGAGCGCGACGATGTCGCCGGCATAGGCCTCCTTGATGTCCTCGCGATTGTTGGCGTGCATCAGCAGCATGCGGCCGATGCGCTCCCTGCGATCCTTCGTGGAATTGATCACGCCGGTTCCGCTCTCGAGCCGGCCCGAGTAGATGCGGCAGAAGGTGATGGTGCCGACGAAAGGATCGTCCATGATCTTGAAGGCGAGCATCGCCAGCGGCTCGGTATCCGAAGCCTTGCGCACGACTTCATTGCCCTTGCTGTCGATGCCTTTGATCGGCGGCACATCGAGCGGCGAGGGCAAATAGTCGACCACCGCGTCGAGCAGCGGCTGCACGCCTTTGTTCTTAAAGGCGGAGCCGGCGAGCACAGGGAAGAATGTTCCGGTGAGCACCGCCTTGCGGATGAGGCGCTTGAGAGTGGCTTCGTCGGGCTCTTTGCCTTCGAGATAGGCGGCCATGGCATTGTCGTCGAGCTCAACCGCAGCCTCGATCATCCGCTCCCGATACTCCTTGGCCTGTTCGAGCATGTCGGGGGGAATTTCGACGTCGTGATACTTGGCGCCGAGCGTCTCATCGTCCCAAACGACACCGACCATGCGCACGAGGTCGACGACGCCCTTGAACTGGTTCTCGCTTCCGATCGGAAGCTGAATCGCCACCGGCTTGGCGCCCAAACGATTGACAATGTCATCGAGGCAGCGGAAGAAATCCGCGCCCACCTTGTCCATCTTGTTGCAGAGCACGATGCGCGGGACTTTGTACTTGTCGCCCTGTCGCCACACCGTCTCGGTTTGCGGCTCGACGCCCTGATTGCTGTCGAGCACGCAGACGGCGCCATCGAGCACGCGCAGGCTGCGTTCCACCTCGATGGTGAAATCGACGTGACCGGGCGTATCGATGATGTTGAGCCGCTTGCCTTTCCAGAACGCCGTGGTTGCTGCCGAGGTGATGGTGATGCCGCGCTCTTGCTCCTGCTCCATCCAATCCATGGTCGCGGCGCCTTCGTGCACCTCGCCCATCTTGTGGCTCTTGCCGGTGTAATAGAGGATCCGCTCGGTGGTCGTCGTCTTGCCGGCATCGATGTGGGCCATGATGCCGAAATTGCGGTAGTCCTCGATCGGATGGCTGCGGGGCATGAGCGGCGAGTTCCCTAATCTCTTGGCTTTCCGTCACCAGCGATAATGGGAAAACGCACGGTTGGCCTCGGCCATACGGTGCGTGTCCTCACGTTTCTTGACGGCGTTTCCCCGGCTATTGGAAGCGTCGAGCAACTCGGCCGAGAGCCGCTCGGTCATTGTCTTCTCGTTGCGCTCGCGGGCGGCCGAGATGATCCAGCGGATGCCGAGCGCCTGCCGGCGCGTCGCGCGGACCTCGACCGGAACCTGATAGGTCGCCCCACCGACTCGCCGCGAGCGCACTTCAATCGATGGCATGACGTTTTCGAGCGCCTGCTCGAAAACGACGATCGGATTCTGCTTGGTCTTGCCTTCGATGATGTCGAGCGCGCCGTAGACAATTTTTTCGGCTACCGACTTCTTGCCGGCGCGCATGATCACGTTCATCAGTTTCGAAACCACCAGATTCCCGAATTTCGGGTCCGGGTTGATCTCTCGCTTATCGGCACTGTGACGGCGGGACATCGTTTTCTCTGTCTATCGTCATGGTCGGGTTCGCCCCGGCCACTCAGGTCTTGCCTCTTGTGATCCCAGATCTCGCTTCGCTCGCCCTGGGATTTCTGAGCAAAGAGGCCGAAAATTACTTCGGCCTCTTTGCTCCGTATTTGGAGCGTCGCTGCTTGCGATTCTTCACGCCTTGGGTGTCGAGCACACCACGCAGGATGTGGTAGCGCACGCCGGGCAGGTCCTTCACGCGGCCGCCGCGGATCATCACCACCGAGTGCTCCTGCAGATTGTGGCCCTCGCCCGGTATGTAGCCAATCACCTCGAATCCGTTGGTGAGCCGCACCTTCGCGACTTTGCGCAAGGCCGAGTTCGGCTTCTTGGGGGTCGTGGTGTAAACGCGGGTACAAACCCCACGCTTCTGCGGGCTCTGCTGCAGCGCCGGCACTTTCCTCTTCGCATGCTGCGTCACGCGCGGCTTGCGGATGAGCTGATTGATCGTCGGCATCGTCTCGCCTGTTAGCCTTCGCTGTCCCATCCCCGCGGACGGGACAAGAAAGGGTTCATCCCAACGCGCAAAACGGAAGAGCGCCTCCCGGTGCGTTCGGCGCTCACCCGTTTCACAGAGGACCGCCCCGCGCGAACGCGAAACGGTCATGCACCTTCTCGTCTGACAGTCGTCAGAGGCAGCGTCTGAGCTTCATTCATCGAGGCTGGTGACACCCGCCCGCTGCCGAAAGAGACCTCAATCTCAATGGTTTAGCGGAGTAGGCGCGCCGTTCCGAGCAAGCGAAGCTCACCGCCTGCCGAAAAGTGGGCGGTATGTATCGGCGGCAGCGAGCGAAGTCAAGGCGCAAAAAGCGCGGAAACATCGACGTTTTCAATGTTTTGGCGCGGGTGGGAAGGTGCCGCGAAATGGATCAGGCAGCGGCTTTCTCGAGGCGCGCCACCTCTCGCCGAACCAGGTTGCAATAGACCCCCTTGCTCCGCAGCAACACCTGGGGCGGGCCGTCCTCGCAAACCCTGCCCGTCTGCAACACGACAATACGGTCGAAGCTGCGCAAACTCGACAGCCTATGCGCGATTGCGATCACGGTCCTGCCGCCCATCAACCGATCCAATGCCTCCCGCACCGCCTCCTCCGATTCGCTGTCGAGCGCGGAGGTGGCTTCGTCGAGCAGGAGGATCGGCGCATCCTTGAGGAATGCGCGGGCAACGCCGATGCGCTGACGCTGCCCCGGTGAGAGCTTCACGCCTCTGTCGCCGACGATCGTTGCGGCGCCCTCCGGCAATTTGTCGATGAAATCGCAATTGGCCGCGGCGATTGCTTCCCGCACGTCCGCGTCGGAGGCCTCCGGCCGACCATAGCGGATGTTCTCCATGATCGAGCGGTGGAACAACGAGATGTCCTGGGGAACCACGGCGATGGCGGAGCGCAAGCTCTCCTGTCTCACGCGCGCAA
>DASQXF010000460.1:0-4224 GCA_035639895.1 Xanthobacteraceae bacterium | reverse complement strand
AGGCGACGATGTCGGCTTCATCCGCGTCACCCAGTTCAACGAGCAGACAACCGAGGGTCTGAAGAAGGCGATAAGCGACCTGGGCACCCAGGCCGGCGACAAGCTCAAGGGCTTCGTTATCGACTTGCGCAACAATCCGGGTGGGTTGCTCGACCAGGCGATCTCGGTCTCCGATGCCTTCCTGGAGAAGGGCGAGATCGTGTCCACGCGCGGCCGCAACGCCGAGGAGACCCAGCGCTTCAATGCGCGGGGCGGCGATCTCACCAAGGGCAAACCACTCATCGTGCTGATCAATGGCGGCTCGGCCTCGGCCTCCGAAATCGTCGCGGGTGCGCTCCAGGATCACCGGCGCGCGACCGTCATCGGCACGCGCTCATTCGGCAAGGGCTCGGTGCAGACCATCATTCCGCTCGGCTCCGGCAACGGGGCGTTGCGGCTGACGACGGCACGCTATTTCACGCCCTCCGGACGCTCGATCCAGGCGAAGGGCATCTCGCCCGACATCGAGATACTGCAGGAGGTGCCGGAGGAGCTCAAAGCGCGTACCGACACGCGCGGGGAGGCTTCGCTGCGCGGCCATCTCAAGGCCGAAGGCGACGAACAGACCGGCTCGCAGTCCTACATCCCGCCGGATCCGAAGGATGACAAGGCGCTCCACACCGCGCTCGATCTCATGCGCGGCATCCAGAAGAACTCGGCTTACCCGCCGAACCCGAAGACTGCCGTGCCCAACTAGGCCGGCGGCCGGCATCGGACCACGGGGCGGCCTGCGGGCCGCCCCAGTGCTTTCTGCGCCGCCGTCTACGATCGCGGCACTCCGGAATCCTGACCACAGGCCCTCGATGTGCGCCAAGGCCGCAGTTATGCATGGCAGCCTTCCATGACCTCGTAATTTTGCTGGAACGAGACATGCCCCCTTTCGAATCCCTTCCCTACCGTCCCTGCGTCGCAATGGCGATATTCAATCGCGAGGGACGCGTCTTCATCGGCCGCCGCATCGACGGCCCGGAGCATGTCGATAACACCCACGTATGGCAGCTGCCGCAAGGCGGCATCGATTCCAACGAGGATCCTTGGCCCGCGGCGCTGCGCGAACTCTACGAGGAGACCAACATCCGCTCGGTCGAAAAGCTCGGCGAGATCGCCGAAGAGCTCTGTTACGACATTCCACCCGCGATCGTCGGCCAGGCTTGGGGCGGCAAGTACCGCGGGCAGTGCCAGAAATGGTACGCGATGCGGTTCACCGGCGACGACCGCGAAATCGACGTTGCGCATCCCGCCGGCGGCCACAAACCGGAATTCGTCGAATGGCGCTGGGAGCGGCTGACGAAGGTCGTCGACCTGGTCGTGCCGTTCAAGCAGCCGGTCTACGAACGCGTGGTGCGGGAGTTCGAGAGGTTTGCCGGCGGCGCGTACTAATGCGCCAACGCGGCCTGCAGCGCCCGTAATCGATCGAGCTTTTGGGCGAGCCTATCGCGCTTCCATTCGTCCGTCTCATCGGCCACGTCTTCCGCGGTGTCCTGGATCACGCCAGCCAGTTGCGCGACGTCGAACTCGTCCACTGGGACTGCCATATCGGCGAGCACGGTGAGGCCGGCCGGACCGACCTCGGCAAAGCCGCCTTCGATGACGATGCGTAGCGCGTCACGTTCGGCATAGATGACCAGAATGCCCGGCCGCAGCGTGGTAACGATCGGGGCGTGCCCCGCCAGAACGCCGAAATCGCCCTCCGAACCCGGTACGTCGACCTGGGTGACCTCGCCGGAGAACAGAAGTTTCTCCGGCGAGACGAGATCGAAATGGAAGGTGGCCATCGTTCAACCTCGATTGCGGTCGTCTCCAGGAAGCGACTGCGGGCAACGCGAACTGATCGAATGCGGGCGCGACGCGTGCGCCTGCGGCCCAATTACGCGGCTTCCGCGGCGAGCTTCTTACCCTTTTCCACCGCCTGCTCGATGGTGCCGACCATGTAGAAGGCCGCCTCCGGCAAGTGGTCGTATTTGCCTTCGCAGAGACCCTTGAAGCCGCGGATGGTATCGGCGAGCTCGACGAAAACGCCGGGCGCGCCGGTGAACACTTCGGCGACGTGGAAGGGCTGTGACAGGAAACGTTCGATTTTGCGTGCGCGTGCGACCGTGAGCTTGTCCTCTTCCGACAATTCATCCATGCCGAGAATGGCGATGATGTCTTGCAACGACTTATAGCGTTGCAGGATCTGCTGCACTTGGCGGGCAACCGCATAGTGCTCCTCGCCTACGATCATCGGCGAGAGCATGCGCGAGGTCGAGTCGAGCGGGTCGACCGCCGGATAGATGCCCTTCTCCGCGATCGAACGCGACAACACGGTGGTCGCATCAAGATGCGCGAACGAGGTTGCGGGGGCCGGATCGGTGAGGTCGTCGGCGGGCACGTAGATTGCCTGCACCGAGGTGATGGAGCCCTTGGTCGTGGTCGTGATCCGCTCCTGCAACGCGCCCATATCGGTCGCGAGCGTGGGCTGATAACCGACGGCGGAGGGAATGCGGCCAAGCAGCGCCGAGACCTCCGAGCCTGCCTGGGTGAAGCGGAAGATGTTGTCCACGAAGAACAACACGTCCTGCCCCTGGTCGCGGAAATATTCGGCGACGGTGAGGCCGGAAAGGCCGACGCGAGCGCGCGCGCCGGGTGGCTCGTTCATCTGGCCGTAGACCAGTGCGCATTTCGAGCCTTCGGCCGAGCCGTTGTTCTTTTTCGGGTCCTTGTTGACGCCCGACTCGATCATCTCGTGATAAAGGTCGTTGCCTTCGCGCGTGCGCTCGCCTACGCCGGCAAACACCGAGTAGCCTCCGTGCGCCTTCGCTACGTTGTTGATCAACTCCATGATGATGACGGTCTTGCCGACGCCAGCACCGCCGAACAGGCCGACCTTGCCGCCCTTGGCGTAGGGCGCCAGCAGATCGACGACCTTGATGCCGGTGATGAGAATTTCCGCTTCCGTCGATTGATCGACGAAAGGAGGCGCCGGCTGATGGATCGGGCGCTGTTCCTTGTGCGGGACCGGGCCGGCCTCGTCGACCGGATCGCCGATGACATTGATGATGCGGCCGAGCGTACCGTCACCGACCGGCACCGCAATGGGCTGTCCGGTATCGATGACTTCCTGCCCGCGCACGAGGCCTTCGCTCGTGTCCATGGCGACCGTGCGCACGGTCGATTCGCCAAGATGCTGGGCGACTTCGAGCACGAGACGATTGCCCTGGTTCTTGGTCTCAAGCGCGTTGAGAATGCGCGGCAGATGCCCCTCGAAATGCACGTCGACGACGGCGCCGATGACTTGAGTGACGTGCCCGACTGGATTGGCCATGGATGGTCCTCGTTATTGCACCGATATACGAGTTTGCATGCCCTTCATACCGCCTCGGCGCCGGAGATGATCTCGATCAGCTCCTTGGTGATCATCGCCTGACGAGTGCGGTTGTAGTTCAGCGTCTGCTTGCGAATCATCTCGCCCGCGTTGCGGGTGGCGTTGTCCATCGCAGTCATCTGCGCACCGAAGAACGAGGCCGCATTCTCCAAAAGCGCGCCGAAGATCTGCACGGAGATGTTGCGCGGCAGTAGCTCGACGAGAATTTCGTCCTCATCGGGCTCGTACTCGTAGATCACGCCGTTGTTGTTGCCTGCCTCGCCCTCGAACACGGGCGGAATGATCTGCTGAGCCGTCGGGATCTGCGCGATAATGGACTTGAAACGCGAAAAGAACAGGGTGCAGACGTCGAACGCTCCCTGTTGGTAGAGGCGCAGGATTTTATCGCCGATATCTGCGCCGTGCTCGAAGGTGAGCGTGCGAACGCCGCGCAACTCGATGTGCTCGAGGATCTGCTTCTCGTACAGACGGCGAAGCTGTTCGTAGCCCTTGCGACCCACGCAGAAGAACTTCACCTCCTTGCCTTCGGCGGTCAGTGCATTTGCGCGCTCGCGCGCGAGCCGCACGATCGCCGAGTTGAACGGGCCGCACAGCCCCCGCTCCGCCGTGCACACCAGCAGGAGATGCACGCGGCTGCTCCCCGTTCCAACCAGCAAGCGCGGCGCCGCGCCACGATCGCCGACCGCGGCAGCGATATTGCCGAGCACCTTTGCCATCTGCCGGGCATAGGGACGCGCGGCCTCGGCCGCGGCCTGCGCGCGCCGCAACTTGGAGGCCGCGACCATCTGCATGGCCTTGGTGATCTTCTGCGTCGCCCTGGT
>DASQXF010000459.1:0-2671 GCA_035639895.1 Xanthobacteraceae bacterium | reverse complement strand
AGGGCGGAATTCGTGTCCGGTCTCGAGCGTGTCGTGGATGAGATCGCGCGCCATCGCGTCTGTCTGCTGTGTGCGGAGCGCGAGCCACTCGACTGCCATCGCTGCCTGCTGGTCGGCCGCGCGTTGGCCGAACGCGGACTGACGCTTGGCCACATCCGCGCCGACGGCACCATCGAACCCCATGCGGCGACGGAAGACCGCTTGCTCGCGCTGGCCGGCGACGACGCAGACCTTTTTCGCGAGCGTGCCGAGCGCCTCGCCCATGCCTATCGCCGCCGCGCGCAAGCGGTGGCGGCGCGTTTGAAGGCGTGAGGATCATTGGGCAAGGGTCTCGCCTTTCTGTTGCAAATGGTTCTTAATTGCAATACTTCCGGAATTCCCGGGAGGATGCAGCGCATGAGTCCGACCACGTCGATATTGCAAATCACCGCCGCGTTGCTGTTCGCAGCGACGATGGCCCATGCCGCCGGCGACCTGTCGCGGCAAGAGCCGGTCGAAGTGACGGTGGACCTCGGCAAGCCGGGCCACCACGTCTTCGTGCCAGATAAATTACGTTTCGAGACCGGCAAGCTTTACAAGCTTGTCCTGCGCAATCCGAGCAATGACCCGCACTATTTCACCTCACACGCGTTCACGCAGCTCATCTACACGCGCAAGGTCCAGGTCGTGCAGAACCGCGACGGCAAGCTCACGACGCTCGCCGAGTTCAAGGGCGCAATCCGCGAGGTCGAGGTGTATCCCGGACAGACGGCCGAATGGTGGTTCGTGCCGGTCGCCGCCGGGCGCGTGACCGACTTGCGTTGCGGCATCGTCGGCACCGATGGCAAGAGCCATGCCGACCACGGCATGGTGGGCGAGATCGTGATCGAGTGAACGGCGACTCCTACCGGTCCATCGAGCCACGCCGTTGCGCAGGTGGCGGCGTGATGCCGCTCGATGTCCAGCCGACGAACCCCGCGAAAAAGGCCGCGCGGCAGCACAAGTTGCCGAGCACCCCATGTGACACCCTAACCCGTTCAAAATGTCGCCCAAGAGCGGCGGCAGAATCTGCATGACGGGACGAATCCCGCGTTTTACCCGGCCCCTAAGGAGCCCGGCGCCGACTCGAGAGCCGGCGCAAGCTGCGGAGGGGCCAGCGGAAACTTTCGATCGGGGCAAGCATGACGATGATCAAGGCGCCGAGTGGCGCATCTCGGCGCAGGATCGCATCGCGCGCCGCTCTCGGGTTGTTCGCTGCATTGCTGCTGCCCTTGAGCGCGGCCGCCCAGGATAGGGGCACCGTTAATCCGAGGCCGCTGCCGCCGCTTGCCAAGCCGGAGGACCCCGCAACCCCGGCCAAGGAGCTGTTCGCCCGCAAGGGCGCGCCTGCGCCGTTGCAAGCGCGCACCATCGGCTTTTATTCAAAAGGTTGTCTCGCCGGCGGTACGGCGCTGCCGATCAACGGGCCGACCTGGCAGGTGATGCGGCTCTCGCGCAACCGCAATTGGGGCCATCCCAATCTGATCGCATTCCTCGAGCGGCTCGCCGCCCAGGCGCCCAAGACCGGCTGGCGAGGGCTCCTCGTCGGGGACCTGTCGCAACCGCGCGGCGGCCCGATGCTCACCGGCCACGCGAGCCATCAGGTGGGCCTCGACGCCGACATCTGGCTCACGCCGATGCCCAACCGCGAGCTGAGTCGGGAGGAGCGGGAAGACATGTCGGCGACCATGATCGTCGCCGAAGACCGCAGGGACGTGGACCCGCAGGTGTGGACACCGGCTCACACGGCCGTGATCAGGGCCGCGGCGAAGGATCCGCAAGTCGCCCGCATCTTTGTCAACGCGGCAATCAAGAAGGCGCTCTGCCGCGAGGCCGGCAACGACCGGCACTGGCTGGGGAAGGTGCAGCCGTGGTGGGGGCACGACTACCACTTCCACGTCCGCATCAACTGCCCATCCGACAGCCCGGACTGCACGCCGCAGCCGCCCCGCCCGGCGGACGACGGCTGCGGCGCAGAGCTCGACCATTGGTTCACCGAGGCGGTGTTGCACCCCAGGCCGTCACCGATACCGGCGAAGCCCAAGCCGCCGCTCAAGATGGCCGACCTGCCTGACGCCTGCCGTCAGGTGCTGCTGGCGCCGTAGGGCTGCAAGAAGTCACCAACATACGAGGACACGTTAACACCACCTCGGTTGTCATCGTCCGCGAAAGCGGACGATCCAGTAATCGTTCGACTGAATGAAAGCACGCCTCGGCCTTGGTCGCCCTTGCATGGTTACCGGATGCCCGCCTTCGAACCTGTGAAGAAGTCGTGCCGCCGGGGCGGTGTTGCGTCTCGTGCCCTCTCCCCTTGCGGGAGAGGGCGCAAGGGTGTGCCCACGATCGCGAATGGGTGAGGGGTTTGCGCGAAGAGCCCCTCGCCCATTCATCGCTTGGCAGCAGCGAGTTGCCCTCTCCCGCAAGGGGAGAGGGCGCAATAACGAGCACCGCGCTTGCGGCACCAATTTCTTCACAGGCTCCTTCGCGGGCATGACAAAGGATGGCGTGAGGACCTGCACTGATTTCGCTCCCCCGCAAAGCGCAGTAAACTAACACCGATGGCCGAAGGCGCCGCGACGAACCCCAGCGCACGCGAGCTTGCGATCCTGCGCGAGCTCGAGAAGAAAGTGCTGTGGCTCGCGAGCTGGACCAT
>DASQXF010000458.1:0-3198 GCA_035639895.1 Xanthobacteraceae bacterium | reverse complement strand
GGAGCAGAGCAAGTTCTCGGTTCGCGCTGACACACTTCACGAAGATCGTCACCGCTCCGGGGAGGGCGGCTGGTCCCTGCTGTCGGGCGGCCGATCGGGCGATCTCGTGCCGCCAGATCCGGTCGTCTCCAACCGCGCGGGGTTGGCCATGCATGTGCCGCTCACGGAGCGGCCGCCCAGGATCTGCTGACACTGTTCGAGGCTATCGTAGGTGCAATCGAGAGAGCCCGTTGCGCTGTGCATGCAATACGGTTGCTTTTCACGCTGTGCGTGCGCTGGCTGATGCGCTGCGGCGATCAGCGCAGCCAGCGAAACTGCCGAGAAGAATATTACAGCGCGCATGAGGGCTCGCTTCGAGTGCGGTAAGTCCTCTCTCCCTCTGCAAACGAAAGTTCCGACGGATGGTTCCACCCGCGGGTGGGCACCTCCGTCGCACCGTGGCAAGGATGCCGAATTGCGCAGCGCTGCTCAGTGCGAGACGAGAGGCTACTCCGCCGCCTCGCCGCGCAGCACGCCATCCCACCAGGGACAAACGCCGGGCATGAGCTTGTGATTGCCCTCGATCACGTTGACCGGCTTGCGCAGCCCGGTTGCAGCCGCCTCGACGCGGATCGCGCGGGCTTCGGCGCGCTTTTCCGGCGTCATCCACAGACGGTCGTGTCCCCACATGCTCGGGCCCCAGGTGACCTCTTGCGGCTGCCAATTGTCGACGTCGATCACGCGTCCGCCCCAGCCATACTCCACCATGAATCCGGACGGCGAGTTCGAGTAGAACGAGGTGACCTCGTCATTGATGTGCCGGCCTAAGGTGACGCCGATGCGGCCTTCTTCGCCCAGTGCCAGGTCGTAGCATTGCCCCACGTCGTCGAGGCTGTAGAGCTCCACCATCAAATGATGCGTGGCGCTGCGACCGGTCTCGATGAAGGCAATCGAGTGATGGCGAGGATTGGCGTGGAAGAAATACGCCTTGAACGGCCGCACCATATAGTCGGAGAGACGGAACCCGAGTACGTCGCGGTAGAACGGCAGCGCGTCGTTGATGTCTTTGACGTGCAGCACAGCATGACCCATGCCGAGCGGTCCGGTGCGGAAACCCGACATCGAGCGGCCCGGCTTGAACGGCTCGCTCGTGATCTCGGCGCCATGGAAAATTTCGAGCTGGTTGCCCAGCGGATCGGCGAACACAACGAGGTCCTTAACGCGGCGCTCGTCCGCCATCGCACGCGAGCCGCGTGCGATCTCGACTCCCGCCCTTTCCAGTCTTGTTGCAAGATCGTTCAACGCGGCGGCGTCGGCGACTTCCCAGCCAAAGAAAGCGACACCCTCGCCGCCATCTTCGCTGACGATGACGCGCTGCTTGCGGTCATCCATCCGCAGCGCGAGGCTCTTGCCGCCTCGCTCGACCAATTGCATCCCTAAAAAGCGGGTGCCGAAGCTGGTCCAATCCTCGAGCGATTTTGCGCGAATGCCGACATAGCCGAGACCTTGAATGTCCATCGGCGGCCTCCGTCAGAATTCAATCCTGCACGGGAATATGGGCGTCCTTGACGATCTTGGCAAATTTCACGAGGTCGGCCTTGAACCGCTGCTCGAACTCCGCCGGCGTGCTGGCGATCGCCTCGTTGCCGGTGACGCGTAGGCGCTCCAGCACGTCGGGCGCGGACAATACGCTCTTGGCGCCCTGGTGAATGGCATTGACGACTTCGCGCGGCGTATTGGCGGGCACGAACCACCCTTGCCAACTCGAAGATTCGAAGCCCGCGAGCCCGCTCTCGGCGACCGTCGGCACATCGGGCAGCGCCGGCGAGCGCTTGGCGCCGGCGACGGCCAGCGCGCGCAGCGTTCCGGCGGCGACATGCGGGAGTGTCGTCGCCATGGGCGCAATGGCCACTTGGATCTCGCCGGTGATGAGGGCAGGAAAAATCCCCGCGTCGCCTTTGTATGGAATCGCCTGGAGCTCGATGCCGGCCGCGGTCTTGAACATCTCCATGGTCAAGTGGAGCGGGTTGCCGACACCGGTCATGCCGTAGTTGAGACTGCCGGGCTTCGCTTTCGCGAGCGCGATCAGTTCCGGGACTGTAGTGGCTGCGAGCTTCGGGCTTGCCACCAGCACGAGCTGGGAGGCGACGAGTTGCGTCACCGGGATGAAGTCGCGCACGACGTCGAAGGGAAGCGAGCGATAGATGGAAGGGCTGATCGCCTGCCCGTTGGTGTTCTGCAGGATGGTGTAACCGTCGGGCGGCGACTTGGCGACGGTGTCGGCGGCGACGTTGCCGCCCGCCCCAGGCCGGTTCTCGACGATCACCGGCTGGCCCAGAGATTCGGAGAGCTTGGCGCCGACCATGCGAGCGAGCGCGTCGACCGCGCCGCCGGCAACGAAGGGGACCACGATGCGGATCGGCTTGCTCGGATAGATCTGGGCATCGGCAGCGCCCGCATGCAGCGCGAGGATCGCAAACGCGAGCGTGAACCACAGCCGTTTCATCGTTGTCACACGACCACGGCGCCACATCGTCCCCTCCCGAGCTGCTAGCGGGCCAGGCCGTGCTGTCGATGTTATCACTCCGCCGCGACGCGCGCCGGGTTTGTCTGCGCCGCAATCAGATAATCGATCGCGGCTTGCACGCCGCCTTTCTTGTGCGGGATGCCGGCAAGCGCCAGCGCCATCTCGGTGATCGCCAGCGCGCCAGCGAGCATACCCTCATTCGTGTCGCCGAGATGGCCGATGCGGAAGTACTTGCCCGCATAGCGGCCGAAGCTCGAGCCGTAGGAAATATTGAAGGTATCGAGGGCGAAGTTGCGGAACGCATCGGCGTCATGGCCGTCTGGCAGCAGCACTGCCGTGACCGTGGGCGAATAGTATTTCGCGTCGCGGCACATGATCTCCAGGCCCCAGGCGCGCACCGCGCGCCGTGTCGCCTCCGCCAGACGGTGGTGACGCGCGAACACGTTCTCGAGCCCCTCCTCGTGCAGCATGGCGATGCTTGCGGATAATCCGTGCAGCATCTGCGTCGCCGGCGTGTAAGGGAAGAAGCCGATCTTGTTCATGGCGAGCATGTCGTCCCAGGCCCAGAAAGACTTAGTCAGCTGCGAGTTTTTCGCCGCCGCGAATGCCTTGTCGCTAATCGCGTTGAATGACATGCCGGGAGGGAGCATCAGCCCTTTCTGCGCGCCGCCGACGGTGACGTCGACGCCCCA
>DASQXF010000457.1:0-2721 GCA_035639895.1 Xanthobacteraceae bacterium | reverse complement strand
CGCGACGCAGCAGCGCGTCGCCGTTCTCGAAAAGGCGATCGCCGCCGGCAAACACGTTTATTGCGAAAAGCCGGTGGCCCCCTCCGGCGCGCAGGCGCTCGCCTTGCTGCGCCAGGCGCAGAGCCGCGGGCGCAAGCATGGCGTCGTCGAGGACAAAATCTATCTCCCCGGCTTGCAAAAGCTCGCCGCGCTCACGAGGAGCGGCGAACTCGGCCGCATCGTCGGATTCCGGCTCGATTTCGGTTGGTGGGTGTTCGACGGCAGCGAGCAGCCCTGCCAGCGACCGAGCTGGAATTATCGCGCGGGCGGCGGCGGCATCATCCTGGATATGTACCCGCACTGGCGCTACGTGATCGAAAGCATCATCGGCCGCATCGTTGCCGTGGCCGCGAGCGTCTGGACTGCAACGCCCGAGCGCATCGACGAGCGCGGCGAGCGCTATCGCGTGGCCGTCGAGGATTCCGCTGCGACCCTCGTCGAGACCGAAGGCGGCATATTCGGTACCATCGCAAGCTCATGGGCGACGCGCGTGCGCCGCGAAGACCTGCTCACGCTGCAGGTGGACGGCACGAAAGGCTCGGCGGTCGCGGGCTTGCATCGCTGCCAGGTGCAATCGAGCGCGCAGACCCCGGCGATCGCACATTTCAGCGTGATGCAGGATATCGGCGCCGATTATCGCAACGGGTGGAGCGAAGCGCCCCCGCTGGCCAGCTATAAGAACCCCTACCGGGTCGGGTGGGAAGCGTTCCTGCGCCATGTGGCGGCCGGCGCGCCGCTCGCCAGTGATTTTACCGCCGGCATCCGCGACGTCGCCTTCGTCGAAGCCTGCCATCGCAGCATGCAGGAGCGCCGGTGGGTTGCGTTCCCGGCGACGGAGGAGAGGATGGTGTGAGTATCCGCGTCGTGTGTCCCGGACGAGCGAGTGCATAAGCACGAGCGAAGATCCGGGACCCAGGGGTCCAGACGAGACGACTTCGCAATGAGGGGTTGCAATCTACTGGGTCCCGGGTCTCGCTCCGCTCGCCCGGGACACGAGCGATGACAATCACGCCGCGGCGGCGGATTTGCCGATCGCCGCATTGACGCGCGGCATGACCTCTTCGGCCATCAGCTGCATGGAGCGCTTGGTAAGCGCCGGGTCGACCCAGTCCATGCCGGCGTAAACCAGCTCGCCGAAGTCGCCGATCTCCTCGCGCAGCGCGAGAATTTGGTCGACCACCTTGTTGACGCCGCCATGGATCACGCAGTGATCCATGACGTAGTCGAGAGTGATTTCCTCGTCCGGCTGCTCCTTGTAGGACTTGAATACGTAGAGCCGCTTGCCGCGCTTCATCTTGGCGCGCATCTGCTCGTAATAGAATAAGTAGGGACTTTTGGGGTCCTCGCGGCCGTAGCGCGCCGCGGCCTTGTCGTCGTCGAGCACGCAGATCGCGCGCGCCACCCGCCAATCCGCGACGTTCGCTTCCACGCCGACCTCGGCCTTGCCCTTGCAGTAATTCTCCCAGTGCGACTTGAGGTGCTTGGACAAGAGAAAGTTGGCCGACAGCGGATGGAAGTCGCGCTTTCCCATCTGCACGACACCGGGCGAGAACGGCGCCACCACCGTGCCCACGATCTCCGGGCGCGGCTTCTGGTAGGGCTTGGCCATGTAGCCGATGCCGAGATCGAGCGTCATGGTGCGCGCGGTCGTGACCTTGTAGCGGTTGTCGGGAAAGTCGATGTCATAGGGCGGATCGCGCTCCCAGATGGCGAGGATGACGTCGACCGCCTCGGCGAAGATCTTGTTGCGATCCTCGTCCAAAATGCCGAGCGCCTCCGCGTCCGAAGTGAGCGCGCCGGGGCTCACGCCGAGGATGAAGCGGCCCTCGGCCAAATGATCGAACATCGCCGCCTGCACCGCGATCAGCACGGGATGCATCTGGGTGAGGTTGGTGGTTCCGGTCGCGAGCTTGATCCGCCTGGTGGCCGGGATCAGCGAGGCCTGGAACATCATGCTGTTGGTGATGGTCTCGCAGGCGTCGGTGAGATGCTCGCCCATGAAGGCGTCGTAGAAGCCAAGCTGGTCGGCGAGAATGACGGCCTCGCGATCCTCCTTGAGCGTCTCGACCCAATTGCGGTGCATGGGGTGCACCGGCATGGTGAAGTAGCCAAGCCTCATTCCCGTCTCCGAGCGCGCCGCGCCATGGGTGCGGCGCCAAAGCGGCTCATGTGCCCAATTTACCGACCTGGCACAAGCATCAATTTGCGGCGGGGGCATGCGTTCGAGCGATGGTTAAATCTCTTGCGTCGTCGTGTCACAGCAACGCCGAGATTTCAGGCACGCGCCTGCCCGTTGGCCGTGTTCGAGACCGTCAAGCAGGAGCGTTTGATATCAGCCACGCAAGATGCTCGTCATTCCGGGGCGCGGGCAGCGCAGGCAAGTGTACGCAGCCTGCGCAAGTTTGGCTGCGTGTGCCCGCGAACCCGCAATCCATAACCACGGACAGCGGTTATGGCCCCTCGCCGCTTCGCGGCTCGGCCGAAATGACGAACTCGGGGACATGAAGTCCCCTACGTTTTCCCAGCCAATGCATCGAGGACGCGCTCGGGCGTGAAGGGTTGATGGCGCATCTTGGCGCCGAGCGGCTTCAAGGCATCGTTGACGGCGACCCACACTGAGCCCATGGCGCCGATCAATCCACCTTCGCCGATGCCCTTGGCACCGAGCTTGGTCGATGCCTC
>DASQXF010000456.1:0-12159 GCA_035639895.1 Xanthobacteraceae bacterium | reverse complement strand
GTATTCGGTAATGCCCGACAACGTTTCTTCCAGCACCAGCAGCGCCACCGCGCCGATCACCGGCCCGAACACCGTGCCCATGCCGCCAAGCACCGCCATGACGATGAGATCGCCCGAGCGGGTCCAGTGCATCAGTGCCGGGCTGATGAAGTCGGTATGGTTGGCGAGCAACACGCCGGCGAGTCCGCACAGCATGCCCGCGAATACGAAACAGAGGAGTTTGTAGCGATAGGTGGGAAACCCGATCGCCCGCATACGCCGCTCGTTCGAGCGAGCCCCCTGGATCACCATCCCGAAGCGAGAATGGACAAGCCGCCAGACTAAGTAGATCGTCGCCAGCAGCAGCGCGAGACAGAGATAGTAAAACACGGTCTTGTTCGACAGATCGATGGCCGCGCCGAACTGGCTACGTTTGTAAATAGTCAGGCCGTCGTCGCCGCCATATCGGTCGAGCCCGATGGCGACGTAGTAGACCATTTGCGCGAACGCGAGCGTGATCATGATGAAATAGACGCCGCGCGTGCGCAGCGAAAGCGCGCCGACCGTAAGTGCCAACAGCGCCGAGGCCACCACTGCCAGCGGCCATTGCAACAGGCCCGAATTGATCCCTTCCTTGGCGAGAATGCCCACCGCATAGCCCCCAATTCCGAGATAGACGGCGTGGCCAAAGCTCACCATGCCGCCAAATCCCATTATCAGATTGAGGCTCACCGCCGCCATCGCGAGGATGACGATGCGCGTGAACAGCGACATGATGAACGTGTTGCCGGTAACCCCGGCGTAGACGGGTACGAGCGCGAGAATCGCGATCACACCTGCGACGAAGGCGTTGCGCGGGGTCAGCCGCGCGCTCATCGCTGAGTCGCCGGAAACAGACCTTCCGGCCGGAAGACCAGCACCGCCGCCATGAGTGTGTAGATCAGCATCGAGGAAAGCGCGGGCCCCGCGCTCGAGCCGGCGCTGTAGCTTACGAACTGCCGCATGAGATCCGGCAGAAATGCGCGGCCTATCGTGTCGATGATTCCGACAACGATGGCTCCCACGAAAGCACCGCGGATCGAACCGATGCCGCCGATGATAATGACGACGAAGGCCAGGATCAGGATGTTCTCGCCCATCCCGATCTGCACGAAAGAGAGGGGCGCCTGCATCATCCCGGCAAATCCGGCAAGGCCGGCACCGAGTCCGAACACCAGGGTATAGAGGAGCTTGATATTGACGCCGAGCGCACCGACCATCTCGCGATTGGATGCGCCGGCGCGGATCAGCATGCCGATGCGCGTGCGCATCACCAGCACATAAAGCAGGAACGCGACCGCGAGCGTCGCGAGAATTATGACGAGCCGGTAGATCGGATAATACACGCCCGGCAGGACCTGAACCGCGCTGAGCATCTCCGGCGGCAGCGACAGCGTCAGCCCGGCCGGTCCCCAGATAAGCCGGACCAGTTCATTGAAGAACAGCAACAGGCCGAAGGTGCCGAGGACATGGTCAAGGTGATCGCGCCCGTACAGCGGCCGGATCGCAATCACCTCAAGCGCCATTCCGGCGACCAGTGTCGCGAGCAATGCCAGTCCAATGCCGGCCGGGAAACTGTCGGTGAGCGCGGCAAATGTAGCGGCGAAATATGCCCCGAGCATGTAGAGCGAGCCGTGCGCCAGATTGACCAAGTCCATGATGCCAAAGATCAGGGTCAGGCCGGCTGCGAGCAGGAATAGCAGCATGCCCAACTGGATCCCGTTGAGGCACTGTTCAATCACATACAACATTGTTGGGCCGCCCCCACGAATTCCGGCAATCGACTCGGTCGGCTGCTCGAGGGCCTCGCCCCCGCGCCTTTCGAATCAGGCCATGATGGCTTCCGCAAAACAAGACGGCAGAAGCACGCGCTTCTGCCGTCTCGCAGCTTGCCCTGACGGTGGTCAGTTCGGCATTTTGCACTTTTGCCAGTGCTTGTCCTGATCATTCTCCACAATCGTCGCGACGGTCTTCAGACGGTATTCATCGCCGTCCTTTACCGTCTCTTGCAGATAGAAGTTCTGGATGGGGATGTGATTGGGTCCGAATTTGAAGTTTCCGCGCACCGACTTGAAATTTGGTTTCTCCGCCGCGCGGCGCATCTCGTCCTTCTTACTGAGATCGCCGTTGACGGCTTTCACGATGCCATCGAGCAGAGGCACGGCGTCATAGGTCTGGGCGCCGTAGAACGCCGGGTCGCTCTTGTACCGAGTCCGGTAATCTTCGACGAAGCGCTTGTTGGCTTCATTGGGCAGATCCCGCACCCAGTGCTGTGCACCGGGAATGCCGACAGCGAGCTCCTTGAGGCGCGGGAGCGACAGCGCATCGATCGTGAAGGCGGTGTAGAGCGGAATCTGCCCCTTGAGGCCCGATTGCGCGTATTGCGTGATGAACTGGATGCCGGGGCCGCCGGGATAGAACGCGAAGATGGCATCCGGCTTTGCCGCGCGCGCCTTCGACAACTCGGCGGAAAAGTCGAGCTGGTCGGGCCAGCGCGTCAACTCGCGGCCGATGATTTGTCCTTTGAAGGTCGCAGCGACGCCCTCGAGCATGTCCTTGCCAGCGGCGTAGTTGGGGCCGATCAGGAACGCGCTCTTCACGCCCTTCTGGTTCATGTAGAGCCCGACCGCTTGCGGCGTCTGGTCGTTGTTCCAGGAGGTCGAGAACACGTAGGGCGAGCACATCTCGCCGGCGAGCTGCGAGGCGCCAGCGTTCGTGACAATCGTAAACGTCTTGGAATCGATGAGCGGCTTGAGCGAGGCGAGCAGCACGTTCGACCAGATGTAGCCGACGACGAAATCCACCTTGTCGGATTCGATCAGCTTCTGGGTCTTCTGCACACCGACCTCGGGCTTGGTCTGATCGTCCTCGTAGATGACCTCGACGGGCAGGCCGCCGAGCTTGCGGCCGTGATGGTCGAGCCCAAGCTCAAAGGAATTGCGCATGTCCGCGCCGATCGCCGCCACCGGGCCGCTGAAGGTGCTGATAAAGCCGATCTTTATCGTTTGTTGCGCCATGGCAGGCGCACCGGCGAGCGCGATGAGTGCCACCGTTCCCAACAGAATCCTCTTCATTTCAGTTCTCCAGAAAGTGCCCCTCGTCGGAAGTGAGCGGCGATCTTAGTGGATCGGTTTGGGAGCCAAAAGCCCTCTCCAGCGTGGCGTTTCGTCCTCGCGATCATCAGGCAAGCCAGGAAAGGCGAACGCGCCAATCAGCGATGGCCCGGTGCGCTCCACGCCTTGCCTTGCCGGGAGGGCGGCAGTAAAGCATTCATCCGGCTGCGCTTCTCACGACGGGGTCGTGATGCACGAACTGACCGGTAGGACCCATTGGCATGAGCCGGCGGGCAACGAACGCGCCGGCTTCGGCCAATTCGGTCGGCCCAAGACTCCCTATGACCTGTTCATGGAATCGGAAGCCATTCCGATCTACCGCGACATCGGCGTGCGCAAGGTGCAAAACCTGCCGCTTGCACCGTGGAAGAGATTGGGCGGCAAAGGCACGTATATCCAGCTGCATGGCACCGAGGGCAAATGGGGCTGCTACGTCGTCGAGGTACCCGGGGCTGGCGCTCTCCATGCGGAAAAGCACCTGTACGAGGAAATCTATTTGGTCGTCGAGGGCCGCGGCACCACTGAAGTGTGGCTCGATGGCGACAGCAAGCGTCATGTCTTCGAATGGCAGAAGGGTTCGCTGTTCTCGATCCCGGTGAACGCCTGGCATCGGATCGTCAATGCAGGCTCGGCACCGGCGCTGCTGCTTGGCGGCACCACGGCGCCCAATCTGATCAATCTGATCAACAACACAAAGATGATTTTCGATTGTCCTTATGAATTCCGCGACCGCTTCAGCGGCGCCGACGACTTCTACAGGTACAAGGACGACATCGAGCCCGATCCCGTACGCGGGCTCGCTATGCGGCGCACGAATTTCATCCCCGACGTCGTCAACTGCGACCTCCCGCTCGACAACCGCCGCTCGCCCGGCTGGCGGCGTGTCGAGCCGTTCATGACCGGCAACACGTTTTATCTCTGGATCGGGCAGCACGAGAACGGGAGGTATTCCAAGGCACACGCGCACACCTCGGCCGCCGTGCTGATCTGCCTGAAGGGCAAGGGTTACACGTATACCTGGCCGGAGCGATACGGCGTCACCCCCTGGAAGGACGGCCATGCCGATAAGGTCAAGCGGGTCGACTACGAGCCGGTCGGGATGGTGTCGGCGGCCCCCGGCGGGGCGCGCTGGTATCACCAGCACTTCGGCGCGTCGAAAGATCCGCTGCGGCTGACCGCATGGTTCGGCCCGCACAACCCGGGCCGCGAGCCCGGACCGCCCGGCGAAAAGCACACCGATTATACCGCGATGGACATTCCCGAAGGCGGCACCGCGATCCCGTACTGGATGGAGGATCCCTTCATCAGCGCTGAATACGAAGCGACGCTCAAAGCGGAAGGCGTGCCCAGCCGAATGGAGTCCAACTTCTACAAGAAGGGCGCCGTGGTGCCGAAATTCACAGGCGCATAAGGGCAGACTTCGCGGTCGCAAGCATTCCCGCCGGAGATTGTCAGACATGCAGCGTATTGTTGGTGCCATCCTCCCCGCTCACGGGACGAGGATGCCGGTCTCCGCAGCACGCGTAGTGGGCAACGGTTGACATGGCGACGGACGAGGAAGAAGGCGGCCGTATTTTTTTCTCCAGCACCGGGCGCTCGCTCGTCGACGAAGACGAAATCGTCGTGCTCAGCGTCGGCGTGGATATCGGCTCTTCCACCTCGCATCTCGTATTCTCGCGCATCGTTCTGGAGCGGCTCGACAGCCGCTATCTCGTCAGCACCCGCGAAACGTTCTACCAGTCCGATATCCTGCTCACGCCCTATCGCGCGGAAGAAGAGATCGACGCGACGGCGCTCGGCGCTTTCATCGAGCGGCAATACCAGGACGCCAAGGTCGATCCGGACGAGATCGACACCGGCGCGCTGATCCTCACGGGTGTCGCGGTCCGCCGGCGCAATGCGCGCAACATCGGCGAGCTGTTTGCCCGTCAGGCCGGCAAGATGGTCGCGGTTTCGGCCGGCGACAATCTAGAAGCGGTGATGTCCGCGCATGGTTCGGGGGCCGCGGCGCGCTCGATCCGCGATAGCGCGACGATCATGAATGTGGACGTCGGCGGCGGCACAGCGAAAATCGCGGTCTGCGTCGATGGCCGGGTGATCGATCTCACCGCGCTTGACGTCGGCGCGCGCCTCATCTGCCTCGACCCAGTGGGGCGTATCATACGCATCGAGGAGGCAGGCCGCCGCTTCGCCGCGGAGCTGGGCATCAACGTTGAGCCTGGCACGCAGCTCGCACCGGACGCCGCGCGCGCCCTGGCGGCGCGGATGGCGGATTGCCTGTTCGAGGCCATGGATGGCGGCACACCCGTGTGCGGCGGGCACACGCTCTTGCGCCTCGATCCGTTGGATCGGCGAGGCGCCGTGAATCAACTGACCTTCTCGGGCGGCGTTGCCGAATACATCTATGGACGCGAGGCGCAGACCTATGGCGATCTCGGCGTGCTGCTTGCGCAAGAGATCCGCGCCCGGGCGGAGCGATGGGGGGCAAAGCTCGAGCGGGCAAATGAAGGCATCCGTGCCACCGTGATCGGCGCATCGCAATACACGACGCAGGTGAGCGGCGGGACCATTTACGTCTCTCCGCTGTCGACCCTACCGTTGCGCAACGTTCCGGTGATCGCGCCGTCGTTTGCCCTCGAGACCGATGACATCGACTCTGCGGCCGTGGCAGCGCAGATCAAGACATTGCTCAAGCGTCTCGATCTCGACGAGGCCGGCACGCCGGTGGCGGTGTTCGTGCCGTGGCGCGGCTCGGCCACGTTTCAGCGGCTCGACGCATTCTGCCGCGGTCTGACCGATGGCCTTGCCGAGATCCTCGCGGACGGCCACCCCCTCGTGCTGGCCGGCGACGGTGACGTAGGAGGCCTCATCGGAATTCACCTGCGCGAAGAAATGCAGCTCGACAATGCTATCGTCTCGGTCGATGGTCTCGAGCTCAAGGAATTCGACTATATCGATATCGGCAGCATGTTGCCCCATTCCGGCGCCGTCCCGGTGGTCATCAA
This sequence comes from Xanthobacteraceae bacterium, assembly GCA_035639895.1. Lineage (GTDB taxonomy): Bacteria > Pseudomonadota > Alphaproteobacteria > Rhizobiales > Xanthobacteraceae > VAZQ01. The sequence continues at coordinate 6,023 of DASQXF010000456.1, read as the reverse complement.
GTCGTTGATCTTTCCCGCCAGCGCTGCAGCGCGTCCGAAACCGCAATCGGGCATCATTGCGACGGCAGCCTCGATCGCCAAACGCTAGACATCACAGCCCATAGACCCGCTCCGCGGTGCCACCCATGATCGCGTGGCGCTGGTCGACCGAGAGCCCCGCGACAAGATCGGTGATGCCCTTCCAGGTCTGCTCGTAGCTTGCACCCAGCAGGATCACCGGCCAATTGCTCGCCGCCATCACGCGATTGGAGCTGAACAAGTCGAGCACGTGGTCGCTATAGCGACGGATCTCGTCCGTCGACCAGCGCCAACGCATGATGATGTCGAGCCCGATCGAGAGCTTCATCGACACGTTGCGGTGCTCGGCAGCACGGGCGACTTGCGTCGCCCACGGCTCCCAGCCCCGTTCCGGGAGCGGCGGCCGGCCCAGATGATTGATCACGATCTTGAGGTCCGGCAGGCGAGCCACGACGTCGAGCACGGATTCGAACTGCGCCGCGGTCACGGGAATGGCGTCGAAGGCGAGCCCCGCGGCCGCCAAGAGCTTGAGCGATTCGATGACCCCGTCCTGAAGCAGCCAGCGCGGATCCGATTCGTGGCTGATGAGATGGCGCACGCCCACGAGCTTGCCGCGGGAGCGCAGCCGCTCGAGCGCGCGCGATGTGGCGTCGGGATCGACGAGCGGCACCCAGCCGACCACGCCCCGCACGAAGTTGACCTCTTTACAGAGGTCGAGACACTCCTCGGTCTCGCCGAGCTGATGCAGGACCTGAACGAGTACCGTTCCCTTGATGCGGCAGCGGGAGAGTTCCGGACGCAGATCGTCCGGCGTGAAATCGCGCGCCAGGCGGTCGCCGACCTGCTCCGGCCAGGTATAGGTATGCCGCCCGGTCCACCAGAAATGATGATGCGCGTCGATCATGCGTTGTCCAATCAGGGTCTTGGCGCCACGAACGCGTCGTGCTCCTTGCGCAGCCACACGTTGCCGGAGGCCTCCACGTTCGGCACGCCGATATAGCAGAAGACGAGCGAGGCCTCCTCCGTCTGGGAAGCATTGGCGATGACATGAATCGCCCCACTCGGGATGTAGACGAAATCGCCGGCCTCCAGAATGATCTCGCGGCGATTACTGCAATCGCTGCGCGCCTGGATACAACGGATCTTACCGGACATGATGTACCAGCAGACGTCGTTATTGGCGTGGTAGTGCGTCGGATTCGGCTCCGCGCCGGGGACCAGCACGGTGCGTCCCATCACCGCGTTGGCGCCGTCGACGGTGTTGTCGCTGATGCCGAAGCCCACCCGCAGCGGCGGCTCGTAGCTGGTATCGACGCCGATCTTGCTCTGTCGGATGACCGTGATGCTCTGTTTCTCGAACGGAACCATCGTTAGCGCCTCATGTCGTTGTTTCTAGGGGCGTACTGGACAGTCCACTCGCCGGCTCTCAGCTTCCCAGCCATTGCGGCTCGCGTTTAGTCACGAAGGCCTGAACGCCGCGGCGAAAGTCGTCGCTGCCATAGCAGGCGCGCACGAGGTCGTCTCCGTCCACCAGACCTGCGTGCAGCAGCCGGCGGATCGCCTCCTTGCTCACGCGCATGGTGATGGGCGCATGCTGCGCCAGCCGCGCGCACAATTCGCCGGCGCGCCGGTCGAGATCCTCCGTCGCCACGATCTCCGCCAGAAATCCGGCCGCCAGCGCCTCCTCGGCCGAGAGGTTCTCTGCCAGCAACAGCATGCGCTTCGTACGGGAAACACCGAGCGCGGACACGAGCCGTGCGTAATTGGCAATCGAGAGGCAATTGCCGAGCGTGCGCGCGATCGGCACGCCGAAGCGCGAGCCAGGCGTGGCGATGCGAAGGTCGCACGCCGCCGCGATCGCGAGTCCTCCGCCGATGGCAAATCCTTCGATCACCGCCAGCGTCGGCACCGGCAGCGCTTCGATGCCGCCGAGAATGTCCTCCATTCTCGCTTCATAGGAGATACCGTCGTCGCCGTTCCGGAAACTCTCGAACTGCGCGATGTCGGTGCCGGCGATGAAGGCCTTGCCGCCGGCCCCGCGGAACACCGCCGCGCGCAACCCATCTTCGCCGCGGATCCGCGCGCAGGCCTCGCCGAGCTGCTCGTACATGCGCCACGTCATGGCGTTGCGCGCCACGGGCCGGTCGAAGATCACGGTGGCGATCTCACCGTGGCGGCTCAAGCGAACCTCTCCCTCGCTCATCGCGCTACTCCGTTGTGACTGCAGATAGCCGCGCTCACGAACCAGTTCGCCGCCTGATCTCTTTGATGACGGCACTGTTGTCCAAGTCTCCCTCGCCTTGGCGCACGCACGCGTCCAAGACGTCGGCATGGATTTCGAGCAATGGAAGCCGCTGCCTCACTCGCTCGGCCTGTTCGAGCATGAGATGCACATCCTTGAGATGCTGCGTGATGCGGCCCTCGGCCGCGAATTCGCCGCGGACCATCTTCGAACCCTTGATGTCCATGACCTGCGAAGAGGCGGCCGAGCGGCGGGCGACCTTGAGAAACGCCTCGGGATCCAGTCCAAGTCTCTCAGCGAACACCAGGCCTTCGGCCAGCGCCAGCCGGTTGAGCCCGAGAATCAGATTCACGGCAAGTTTGGCACGCCCGGCGTTTCCGATCTTGCCGATGTGGAAATAGCTTGCGAACAGCGCGCGCAAGATCGGCTCCACCGCGCCCACGACATCGCCCTCGCCGCCGATCAGCCCGACGCCCTCGCCGCGGCTGACCTGCCCGCTCGCCCCCGATACCGGAGTTTCCAAGAGGTGGAGCCCCCGCGTCGCGACACGCTCGCCCAATGCGGCGAGGCGGTCGGGATCGCAGGTGCTTGCGCACAGGACGACCTTGCCGGAGCCGTTGCCCAAGGCCGGCAATAATTCCTTTTCGACGACGTCCTCGACCTGATCGGTGCTGAACACCGCAAGCACGATGGGATCGCAGCGCCGCGCGAGGTCGGCAACCGACGCGCTACCGCGGCCGCCCAGCTCCGCGAGTTTGGCATTCTTGGCGGCATCGACATCGAAGCCCATGATCTCGAAGCCAGCGCCGCGCAGGCGTTGCACAAATGCCTGACCCAAGAGGCCGATGCCGATGACGCCAACGGGGTTCCGATCGGACACGAATTCAACCGAGCGGTATAATGGCAAGCTCGCGCGCGGCCGCATCGAGGCCGTCGCGCAATGACTTGGGCATGGGAATGCCGTTCTTCGTGCGATCCTGCCGCTTGAGATGGCTCTGTTCTCCGGGCAACCAGATGCGCTCGACCCCGGGCAAGCGTTGGGCCGCGCGCATGGCGCGCACGGCGGCATCGACCTGGCGTTTGAATATCGCAGCCGGCGCAAAGGCTTCGACCGACAGCGCCACGATCGCATGACCGGTATTTGTGGCCCTGCCCGGCTCCTTCACGAAATCGACGACCTCACGCCCGAACGCGGCCTGATTGAGCGTACCGGCCAATAGGCCCACGATCAGGCTCAGTCCGTAGCCTTTGTAATCGCCGATCGGCAGGAGCAGACCCTCCTCGGCGCGCTTGGGATCCGTGAGCGGCTTGCCGTCGCGGCCGATCATCCAGCCGACCGGCATCTCCTCGCCGCGCTGCATCTTCAGGCGCACCTTGCCGAAGGCGGCAACCGTCGGCGCCATGTCGAGCACGATAGGTGCCTCTTCTTCGGACGGGATGGCGATCGCGATCGGGTTGGTGCCGAGCAGGTTCTCGCTCGACCCCCACGGCGGCAAATGGTTGTTGCTGCCGACCGCGAAGTAGAGCCCGATCATATCGTGCGCGAGCGGCATCGTGGCGTAGAGGGCCGCCGGGCCCGCGTGGTTGCTCATGCGCGCGCCGACCCAGGCGACGCCTGCACGCTTCGCCTTTTCGATCGCGGTCATGGCGGCAAAGCGCATGACGAGGTGACCGATGCCGTTGCCGCCGTCGACAAGCGCGCTGCCCGGCCGCTCCTGCACGATGCGAATATTCGGGCGCGGCGCGATCCCGCCCGCCTTCAAGCGCCGCAGGTAAAGCGGCAGGCGGATCACGCCGTGGGTATCGCTGCCGCGCAAATCCGCTTCGACCATCAAACCGGCGACGATGTTGGCATCTTCGGAGGCAAGCCCGGCGGCCTCGAAGGCACGCTTGATGAAGGCGGCGAGCTCTGCGGCCGCAACACGCGGCACTTCGCTCGAGCTTGCGATACCGGCGTCGGTTGCGACCTGCCCTGACATATGCACTCCTGCAGCCGGCAATATGTCATCTGGATCGAAGTCGGATTACAACCGCATTCTTCGCTCGGGCGTTCTGCGCCAACCGAATTGCCCTGCCGCCGCTTGGGTACCGCGGTGATGTCATCAGCGACCGATATTGTCCTTTGACGCCGGCCATGTCCTTATAATACCTGCCGCTGCTGGCTCCCGCGGAACCGCTCATCGCATGGCTCGCTACCGCGTCACGGTCGATACCGGGGGAACATTTTCGGATTTTGTGTATCTCAACGAGGAAACCGGCAAGCTGTCGATCGCCAAGCTGCCTTCGACGCCGGACGATCCCTCGCGCGCGATCTTTGCGGGAATCGAGGCGCTTTTGGCAACGGCCGGCGCGCCGACCGACATCGGCTATTTCTGTCACGGCACCACGGTCGGCACCAACGCGCTGCTTGAAGGAAAGGGTGCCAAGACCGGTTTGTTGGTGACGGAAGGATTCCGCGGCATCTACCCCGTCGGCGAGCAGGCGCGTCCGTACGGGCCGGCGATCTTCGACATCATGTACGATAAGCCACCGCCGCTGGTGCCGCAGCGCCTGACCGGCGAAGTGAAGGAGCGCGTCGACTTCCGCGGCAATGTGCTCCAGAAGCTCGACGACGCGGCGCTGCGTCAAACGGTTCGGGAGTTGGCCGCGCAAAAGGTCGAATCGATTGCGGTATGTCTGCTGTTCTCGTTTCTGCATCCCGAGCACGAAGCGCGCGTGCGCGAGATCGTGCTCGAGGAAATGCCCGATTGCAGCATCTCGCTCTCGTCCGAGGTGCTGCCGCAGATCCGCGAGTACTACCGGCTGAGCACCACCGTCATCAACGCTTATCTGCAGCCGATCCTCGAGCGCTACATCGCGCAACTCGACCGCCGCCTTTGCGAGGCCGGCATCGCAACCCGGCAGAAATACGTGATGCAATCGAATGGCGGCATGGAGACGTTTGCCGCCGCTGCCCGCCGCGCGGTCACCACCGTGCTGTCGGGTCCCGCCGGCGGGGTGACCGCGGGCGTGCTCGCCGGCCGCATGAAGGGCTTGCGCAACATCATCACTTTCGACATGGGCGGAACGTCGTGCGACGTGGCGCTGATCAAGGACGGCGAACCGCTGTTGTCGAGCCGCGGAAAGATTGCCGAACGCGATCTCGCGGTGCCCATGTTGGACATCAATACGGTGAGCGCCGGAGGCGGCACGGTTGCGACGGTCGACCGCTTCGGGATGTTGCAAGTGGGGCCGCAGAGCGCCGGTGCGGTGCCGGGGCCGGCTTGTTACGGCCGCGGCGGCGAGGCGCCGACCATCACCGATTGCAACCTGGTGCTGGGATATCTCGGCGAGGATGGCTTCCTCGGCGGGCGCATGCGGCTCGACGCGGGCAAGGCGCGCGCTGCCATCGAGACCACGATCGCACGTCCGCTCGGCCTCGACCTCGTCGGTGCCGCGGAAGGCATCGTCCGGATCATCGACGTGAAGATGGAAGAGGCGATCAAGGCGATCTCCACCATGCGCGGGCATGACCTGCGTGACTTCATGCTGCTCGCCTTCGGCGGCGCCGGCCCGCTGCATGCGGGCCGCATCGCGCGCGACCTCGGTATGGCCGGCGTCATCGTGCCGCTCTATCCCGGGGTGTTTTCAGCGATCGGTCTGCTGATGTCCGACGTCAAGCACGATTACATCCGCTCGAAGATGGCGCCGTTGAGCGAAGTCACCCCCGAAGCGATGAATGGCATTTTCGCGCCGCTAGCGGCGCAGGCGATTGCGGAATTGC
>DASQXF010000455.1:0-2750 GCA_035639895.1 Xanthobacteraceae bacterium | reverse complement strand
GGAGCTAAAGCGATGAAGGCTGTTTTCATTGAACGATTTGGCGGGCCGGACGTCCTAAAATACGGGGATTTGCCGGATCCGGTGGCTCAGCCGGGCGAGGTCGTCATCGATGTGCATGCCGCGAGCGTGAACGCCGCGGATTGGAAGGTGCGTGCCGGCCAATATGCGCAAGCGAAATTTCCATTGATCCTGGGGCGCGATTTTTCCGGCGTGATCGACTCCGTCGGCGAAGGCGTGAGGGATCTCAAGGTTGGCGATGCTGCTTTCGGCGTTTGCGAAGCGGGACAGGAGGGCGCGTATGCCGAAAAGATCGCAGTGAAGGCTGCAATCGTGGCGAAGAAGCTTGACGGCCTATCGCACGTCAATGCGGCCGCCTTGGCGCTCACCGGCCTTACCGCGCTGAGCGCCGTCGAAGACACGTTGAAGCTCAAACGGGGCGAGACGATTCTCATTCAGGGCGGGGCAGGGGGAGTCGCGGGCTTCGCCATTCAACTCGCCAAACATATCGGCGCCTGCGTGATCACGACCGCAAGCGCGGCGAATCATGCTTATGTGCGCGGCCTCGGCGCCGACGAGATCATCGACTACAACGCGGTCGATTTCACTCAGGCCGTGAGGAATTGCGACGCCGTGTTCGACACCGTCGGCGGGGATATCGCGCAGCGCTCGTTCGCGGTGCTCAAGCCGGGCGGTCGGGCAGCCTTTATCGCTTCCGGAGCGAACGCGCCGAAACCGACACGCGATGATGTGATCTCGCTGCGGCCTCCGGTCGGCCGCGCCCGCCAGCCTCTCGAACGTATCGTCGAGCTGTTCGAGGCAGGAGCCATACGTACGCCTGAGATCAAGCTCTATCGTTTGTCCCAGGCGGCCGATGCTCATCGACTAAGCGAGTCGCGCCATTTCAGGGGCAAGCTCGTCTTCCAAGTGCATTAGTGGGATCGCCGCACCTATTGCACGGCCAATGCAAGGCATAGTCAGCGGATATCGTGTCGCCGAATGCTTCCACCAAAAACCGTTTGCGCGGACCGCCCGGTGGATGTTCTTCGCTGAGAAAGGATTGGCCGCTCCTTACGCCACGCGATCTCGTCGAGAGTACCGCATCGACTAGATTGAGAGCGGCTATGACGAGCGCTTGGTAAGGCGCGGCGCGAAGCCTATTGCAACCGTGGATTGTTAGCTGCAATATGGATGCAAAGAACCGCCATAGGCGGCGTCCGACCGGGGAGAACAACGGCCACGAGGTAGCTGATGTAGCGCGAAGATTGAGGGGAGGGGAACGTGGCTATTCCCCTGCGCGAGCGGTTACTCGGACGTTTCGCTCGACTGACCAACCGATTCCGCGTCTGGCATCGGCTTCCCTTCCTGCTCGCGATGCCCACGTTGGTCGGTCATCGCGTCAATATGCGCGAGCACAATCTTTCCGATACGGAACGCGATCCCTCGCTGCTCAAGCCGCTCGGCGGCGCAAGTCCCCGCGATCAGCGCGCAGCTGACGGCAGCTACAACGATCTCGGTTGCCCCTGGATGGGCATGTCAGGCGCGCGCTTCGGTCGTAACGTGCCGATCGCCGATACGTTCGGCGAGCAGCCGCCCGAGCTCTACGAGCCCAACCCGCGGCAAGTGAGCCGCGATCTGCTCGCGCGCCGCAGCTTCGTGCCGGTGCCGCATCTCAACGTTCTCGTCCCGGCATGGCTGCAATTCATGGTGCATGATTGGCTCAGCCATGGGGGCGGCGATACCGCCCAGCCGCCGCATCGCCTGCCGCTGCCGCCCGGCGATGATTGGCCTCCTCCCGACATGACTATCTTGCGCACATTGCCTGACGACCGGCATTCGTCCGCGGATCAGGGCCAGCCCGCGACCTTTCGCAACACCGAGACGCATTGGTGGGACGGCTCGCAGATCTACGGGTCGGACCTCGAAATCCAACGTGCGGTGCGCACCGATCCAGCGACCAGGCAAGTGCGTCCCGACGGCAAGCTTCATCTCGATGCACGCGGGCATCTCCCGGTCGATCCGAAAAGCGATGCCCCGAACCAAGAGCTTGCCGGCGTGAACGGCAATTGGTGGGTCGGCCTGTCGGTGATGCACACGCTGTTCGCGCGCGAGCACAACGCCATCATCGATCGGCTGCGCATCGACTACCCGGCAGCCGATGGGGAATGGCTGTTCCAGAAAGCGCGGATCATCAACACGGCCCTCATCGCCAAGATCCACACGGTCGAGTGGACGCCGGCGCTATTGAACTCGCCCGAAGGTCGTTTCGCCATGCGCGGCAACTTCTGGGGCTTGCTCGGCGAGGAGTACGCGCGCGCTTACGGCCGCCTCGGCAACGGGGAAATCCTCTCCGGCATCCCTGGCTCGCCCCCTGATCATCATGCCGCGCCATATGCCATGACGGAAGAATTCACCGCGGTTTACCGCATGCATTCGCTGTTGCCGGACGACTTTTCATTCCGGCAGCACCAGGACGGCGGCGAGGTCGCCAGGCGAGAGTTCAGAGAGGTCACCGGCGGATGGGTGCGTGAGCTTTACGCCAAGGTGCCGTTCGAAGATGTGCTCTATTCGCTAGCCACCAGCAATCCCGGCGCGCTGGTGCTGCACAATTTCCCGCAAGGGCTGCGCAGACTCCACAAGAAGGATGATATCTTCGTCGATATCGCGTCGACCGATGTGCTGCGCGATCGCGAGCGCGGCGTGCCGCGCTATTGCGCGTTTCGACGCCACCTCGGCATGCGCGTGCCGAAGAG
>DASQXF010000454.1:0-8830 GCA_035639895.1 Xanthobacteraceae bacterium | reverse complement strand
GGCTTGCAGCCAGCCTTCCGAGACGCAACCGCCGGCTGCGCAACAGCAAGCAGCGGATGAGCAGGCGCGCCGAGAAGCGGACGAAAAAGCGTGGGCGGATGCCGAGAAGACCGGCACCGTCGCGGCCTATACCGGCTATCTGCAGAACTTCGGGTCTGGCGCGCACGTGGCTGAGGCGAGCCAGCGCATCGTCGCGCTCAACGAGCAGGCGCGCAAGGCGGCGGACGAGAAGGCGTGGGCGGACGCCGAGAAGGCCGGCACGGCTGCGGCATACATGGCCTACATTCAGAATTTCGGCGGCGGCGGGCACGTCGCCGAGGCGCGCCAGCGCGTTAGCGAACTAAGCCGCAAGGAAGCGGACGAGAAGGCCTGGGCCGATGCCGTGCGTGCCGGCACCGCCTCCGCGTTCACCGCATACACGCAGAACTTCAGCTCCGGCGCGCACGTTACCGAGGCGCGCCAGCGGATTGCTGCCCTCGACGAGCAGACCCGCAAGGCGGCGGACGAAAAGGCGTGGGCGGACGCCGAGAAGGCCGGCACGGCTGCGGCATACACGGCCTACACTCAGAATTTCGGCTCCGGCGCGCACGTCGCCGAGGCGCGCGAGAAGGTTGCTGCCCTCGACGAACGAGCCCGCAAAGAGGCAGATGAAAATGCCTGGGCCGAAGCACAGCGGGCAGGTACCGCCGGGGCATACAGCGGGTATGTGCAGAAGTTCGGCTCCGGCGCGCACGTCGCCGAGGCGCGCCAGAAGGCTGCCGCGCTCGAAGCGCAAGCGCGTAGGGACGTTCCCGCGATCGATATTCAGAAAACCTGCAAGGCTGCCGCAGGAGCAATGGTCAGCCTGATGGGCGGCAGCACAACCGAGCAGGACGTCAATGCGTGCCTCGATTCCGAGCAAAAGGCGCGTGATCAGATCGTCAAGGACCAGGCGACGTATTCAGCCGCCGACAAAAAGCAGTGCATGCGAACGGGGGTTTATCTCCCAAGCTACGTAGAATGGCTCACCTGCCTCGAGATGGAGCGGGACGTGAGAAAGATGGAGCGCCAACCGGCGGGTTTTGGCGCGGGTCCTTGGACGCTGCCGAAAGTGAACCCGGCCATCAATACCGCCGGGCGCTGACAAGCCAACAACGCCGTTCTTTCGAGCGTTGCGTCGCGGGAGCGTTTTTGGCAATGTCCGCGCCGCTTTAGCCGCGCCGTGGGCGATACATCAGCAGGGCGCAGGCGGCGGCCGGCATTCGTTCGGCCGTTTCCTCAACCGGGGTTTCGACAATGACTGCTCTTTGGCTGATCGTCCTTTGTGGCGTGCTCGCTGTCCTTTACGCCGTATGGGCGATTCGGTCTGTGCTGGCATCGGACCCGGGCAGCGCACGGATGCAGGAGATCGCAGCGGCCGTACGCGAAGGCGCACAGGCTTATCTCAAACGCCAATACACCACGATCGGAATGGTCGGGATCGTGATCTTCTTCATCCTGGCCTATTTCCTCGGATGGTTGGTGGCGGTCGGATTCTTGATCGGCGCGGTGCTCTCGGGGGCAGCGGGTTTCATCGGCATGAACGTATCTGTGCGCGCCAATGTGCGCACTGCCCAGGCGGCGATTCGCTCGCTCGCGGACGGACTCGAGCTGGCGTTCAAGGCCGGCGCGATCACCGGGCTGCTCGTCGCCGGCCTCGCGCTCCTCGGGGTGACGCTCTACTTCGGGTTCCTCGTCGGCTCGCGCCATATGGCGCCAGACGACCGTACCGTCATCGACGCTCTCGTGGCGCTCGGTTTCGGCGCGTCGCTCATCTCGATTTTCGCTCGTCTCGGCGGCGGCATCTTCACCAAGGGCGCCGATGTCGGCGGCGACCTCGTCGGCAAGGTCGAGGCGGGGATTCCGGAGGACGATCCGCGCAATCCCGCGACCATCGCCGACAACGTGGGCGACAACGTCGGCGACTGCGCCGGCATGGCCGCCGACCTGTTCGAGACCTATGCTGTGACGACCGTCGCTACCATGGTGCTGGCAGCGATCTTCTTCCGCACCGCCGGCGCCGAGGTGCTACTCAAGATGATGACTTACCCGCTGGCCATCGGCGGCATTTGCATCATCACCTCCATCATCGGCACGTTCTTCGTCAGGCTCGGCGCGAGCCAGTCGATCATGGGTGCGCTCTACAAGGGTGTCATCGTCACCGGCGTGCTCTCACTCGCCGGCGTGGCACTGGTCACGCATCTTCTGGTTGGGTTCGGCACCGTGCCGGGCCAATCGTATTCCGGCACGTCTCTGTTCATCTGCGGAGTGGTTGGTCTTGCCGTCACCGGGCTGATTATTTGGATCACCGAATACTATACCGGCACCAACTTCCGACCGGTGCAGTCGATCGCCAAGGCATCGGTCACCGGTCATGGCACCAACATCATCCAAGGCTTGGCCATTTCGCTCGAGGCGACCGCGCTGCCCGCAATCGTCATCATCGCCGGCATTCTGATCAGCTACAAACTCGCCGGCCTCTTCGGGATCGCGGTCGCCGTGACCACCATGCTCTCGCTCGCCGGCATGGTCGTGGCGCTCGACGCCTTCGGCCCGGTTACCGACAATGCCGGCGGCATTGCAGAAATGGCAGGACTACCCAAAGAGGTGCGCAAATCGACGGATGCGCTCGACGCGGTCGGCAACACCACCAAGGCGGTGACCAAGGGCTACGCGATCGGCTCGGCCGGACTTGGCGCGCTGGTTCTGTTCGCGGCGTACAATGAGGATTTGAAATTCTTCATCGCCAATGCGGCGAACCATCCTTATTTCCGGGGTGTCCAGCTCGATTTCTCGCTGAACAATCCGTACGTGGTGGCCGGACTCTTGTTTGGCGGATTGCTTCCCTATCTGTTCGGGGCGCTGGGCATGACTGCAGTCGGGCGCGCCGCGTCCGCGATCGTGGAGGAGGTACGCCGCCAGTTTCGTGACAAGCCAGGCATCATGCAAGGCACCGACAAGCCCGACTATGGCCGCGCGGTCGATCTTCTCACCAAAGCCGCCATCAAGGAGATGGTCGTTCCCTCGCTGCTTCCGGTGCTCTCACCGATCGTGGTTTATTTCCTGATCTATTGGATTGCCGGTGGCGGATTGGGCGGCCGGTCGGCGGCTTTTTCCGCGGTCGGTGCAATGCTGCTCGGCGTGATCGTCACCGGGCTGTTCGTTGCAATCTCGATGACTTCGGGCGGCGGTGCCTGGGACAATGCCAAGAAGTTCATCGAGGACGGCCACTACGGCGGCAAGGGCTCGGAGCCGCACAAGGCAGCGGTCACCGGCGACACCGTGGGCGACCCCTACAAGGACACAGCCGGTCCCGCGGTCAACCCGATGATCAAGATCACCAACATCGTGGCGCTCTTGCTGCTTGCCGTGCTCGCGCACTGGCGTTGACGCCGGCGTGAATCGATGCCGCCGCCGTTCGCGGCGGCCGCTCTAGAAGACTTTAAACAGCGCGTTGAGATAAGCGACGTCCTTGCCGCCCGTCGGCGTGGCGCGGCTGACGAAATCGAATAACCTGCCGTCCTTCAGGCCATAATTGGCCAATCGCTCCACTCGGCGATTCCTGTCGAAATATACGGCTATGACCCGCTGATCGACCACTTTCTGCGGCATGAAGCCGATTGGCCGCTCCGCGCGCTGTGAGATGTAGTAGAAGGCCTCGCCGCTGACGGTAGCCACCGTTGACGGCGTGCCGAGCACGATCAAAACCTGCTCTTGGGTGGAACCGATTGGAAGCTGCTCGAGCGCTCCTTCGGGAACGATGTAGCCGCGTTGATAGGTCTCGGAGAAACAGCCGCCGAGCAACACGGCGATTACCGCCGCCGCCGCAAGCTTGGCGGCAGCCAGGCGGGGCAGGCGCGTCGGTCTGTTCATGCCGCCTATGACCCCCATATCATTGCCGCGGGCGCTGGCGCATCGATTTCGCCGGCACTATTACCGGCTTCCCGTCGGTCCTCTATCCGATCCCCGGCCGCCGAGCTAACCCGATGATGTTGAAGCTGTTTCGCCGCAGCCCGTGGGACGATACCATCGCGCGTCTCTATGGCACGATCGTGGCACAGGCGCGCGTGCCGGCCTTCTACCAGATCTATGGGGTGCCGGACACGGTTGGGGGCCGATTGGAGATGATCATGCTCCACACCGTGCTGGTTTTGCGCCGCCTTGAGGGGCAAGCGCCCTCGGTCCGCGCGCTCGGCCAGGGGCTGTTCGACCGGTTCTGCCGGGACATGGATGACAGCATGCGCGAACTGGGCGTGGGCGATCTCGTAGTGCCGCGAAGCATGCGTCGTATTGGTGAGGCGTTTTATGGCCGGCAGGCGGCCTATCGGGACGCCTTGGACGCGGCAGACGACGAGCGGCTTGCCGCAGCCCTGCAGCGCAATGTATTTGCCGGCGCGGCGAAACGTCAGCCCGCCAGCGAACTTGCAGCCTATGTACGCGAGGCCGCGCGGGGGCTTGCGGCGCAGGATGGATTTGAGCGCGCGCAACTCGCCTTTCCCGACCCCGAACAGGTAATTTCGCGCGCGAGATGGATAGGGATAGACCAATGACGAGGCCCGAGCGGCGGCCCGGACGCCCTTGGAGCGTCCCACTCGCACTCAGCGACGTGCCCGAGAGCGGCCGACACCTTGATCTGTTCGCCGATAAACAGACCCGAGATGCTGTCGCCGAGCACGCCGGACTTCGCGCCATGCCACGCCTGGCAGCGAGCTTCGACGTCATGCCGCGTGGGCGCGCAGGCTTGCATGTGGTCGGCCGCGTGTCGGCGACTGTCGGCCAGACCTGCGTGGTCACCCTTGAGCCGCTCGAGAATGAGATCGAGGAGGCGATCGATCTCGTCTTTACCCACTCCGACACGCCGGCAGTCGGCGGCGCAGACGTCGAGATTCCGGCGGCGGATGCTCCGGAACCATTGATCGGCGGCACAGTCGACCTGGGTGAGATCGCGACCGAATTTTTAATCCTTGGCCTCGACCCTTATCCGCGCAAGCCGGACGCGACCTTCCAGTCGCCGGCAGCTGAGGAGGATTCAGCGCATTCATTCGCGGCTCTCGCCGCGCTGAAGAAACGGCAGCGTGGCGAGGAGGGATGATCGTGCCGCCCCCTGTTGTGACTCTCGTCGACACGGTATTGTTCGGCCATGCCCCGTAAAGTCCGCATTGCGCTCGACGCCATGGGGGGCGACCATGGGGCAGCGATGGTCGTTCCCGGCGCCGAACTGTCGCTCAGCCGCCACCCTGACATTGAATTTTTACTGTTCGGCGATCGAGTTGCCGTGGAGCCGCTGCTCGACGCGCGTCCGCAACTCAAGGCGGCGTCGCAACTGGTGCACACCGATGTGGCGGTGCAGATGCATGACAAGCCCAGTCAGGCTTTGCGCAAAGGGCGCCGAAAATCGTCGATGTGGCTTGCCGTCGATGCCGTCAAGAGGGGTGAAGCAGACGTTGCCGTCTCTGCCGGGAATACCGGGGCGTTGATGGCCATGGCGAAGATCGACCTGCGAACCATGGCAGGTATCGATCGTCCGGCGATCGCCGCACTGTGGCCGACGCTCAGGGGCGAGTCCGTCGTGCTCGATCTCGGCGCCTCGATCGGTGCCGATGCCGGGCATCTGGTCGAACTCGCGGCGATGGGCAGCGCCATGGCCGCGGTTCTATTCGGTCTCGATCGGCCGACAGTGGGATTGCTCAATATCGGTGTTGAGGAGGTGAAAGGCCTCGAGGCCGTGCGCGAGGCCGGTCAAATCCTGCGCGCAGGCCAGTGGCCGCAATTCGAATATGCGGGCTTTGTTGAAGGCGACGATATCGGCAGGGGAACGGTAGATGTAGTGGTTACGGAAGGTTTTTCCGGCAACATCGCCCTCAAAGCCGCCGAAGGCACCGCGCGGCAACTCGGCCAATATCTCAAGCTCGAAATGAACCGCTCGCTGGTGAGAAGGCTCGGTTACCTTTTGGCGCGCGGAGCGTTTCACGCGCTCGCCAACAAGATGGATCCGCGGAAGTCAAACGGCGGTGTTTTTCTGGGCCTCAACGGCATCGTCATCAAGAGCCACGGCGGCACCGATGCCGAGGGCTTCGCATACGCGGTCGATCTCGGCTACGACATGGTGCGCCACGAATTGTTGGCCAAGATCGGCCAGAGCCTCACACGCCATCGCAGCGAGGCGGCTCCGGCGCGCGCCGTCGGGGGGGCGGCTTCGTGACCATGTTGCGGTCCGTGGTCATCGGCTGTGGCAGTTATCTGCCGAGCCGGGTCCTCACTAATGCCGAGTTGTCGCGGATGGTGGACACCTCCGACGAATGGATCACGCAGCGCACCGGTATCCGCGAGCGGCACATCGCAGCAAAGGGAGAAACCACCTCCGACATGGCGCTTGCCGCCGCCCGCGCGGCGCTCGCAGCCGCCGGAGTGGATGCGCAATCGATAGACTTGATCGTGCTCGCGACTTCCACGCCGGATAATACTTTCCCGGCGACCGCAGTCGAGGTGCAGGCGGGTCTCGGCATCACCCAAGGTGCAGCCTTCGATTTACAGGCGGTATGCTCCGGGTTCGTGTTCGGGCTTGCGACGGTCGATGGTATGTTCAAGACCGGTGCATTCAAGCGTGCGCTGGTGATCGGTGCGGAAACCTTTTCCCGCATTCTTGATTGGAGCGACCGCAGCACCTGTGTCCTGTTCGGCGACGGCGCGGGCGCGGTCGTCCTGGAGGCGCAACGCGAGCCCGGCACGCGCCAGGATCGCGGCATCCTGAGCTCGCATCTGCGCTCGGATGGGCGCCACAAATCCAAGCTCTACGTGGACGGCGGCCCATCCACGACCCAAACGGTAGGGCACCTTCGCATGGAAGGGCGGGCGGTTTTCAAGCATGCGGTGGCGATGATCAGCGATGTGATCGAGGATGCCTTCAAGGCCACCGGCTATAGCGCCGGCGATATCGACTGGTTCGTGCCGCACCAGGCCAACAAGCGCATCATCGATGATAGCGCCAAGAAGCTCGGCATTGCGCCGGAGAAGGTTGTCATGACCGTCGACAAGCACGGCAACACCTCGGCGGCTTCGATTCCGCTCGCGCTCACGGTGGCGGTCGCGGACGGCCGCATCAAACGCGGTGACCTGGTCATGCTGGAAGCGATGGGTGGCGGCTTCACTTGGGGGTCGACGCTGCTGCGCTGGTGAAAAGGATTTATTGAAATCTTCCTCTCACGCCCCGTTGACCGCTCCGACCCAAGCTAATATCGTCTTTGAATTCAGAGAGATATGCTGATCGCCGAAGGCGGGGCTGGCGATGACGGGAAAAACGGTCACACGCGCCGACTTGTGCGAGGCGGTTTACCAGAAGGTAGGCTTGTCGCGTACCGAATCGGCCACGCTCGTCGAACTCGTGTTGAAGGAAATCACCGATTGCCTTGAACGCGGCGAGACGGTCAAGCTCTCGTCATTCGGCTCGTTCGTGGTGCGCAAGAAGGGCCAAAGAATCGGGCGTAATCCCAAGACCGGCAAGGAAGTCCCGATTTCACCGCGCCGCGTGATGGTGTTCAAACCATCCGCGATCCTCAAGCAGCGCATTAACGACGACGACTCGAGCGTGCAAAAATAGCCGCATCCATGGCCGACGGGAGCAGGGCGGGGGTCGAGAAGGCACCGGGCGCATTCCGGACGATCAGCGAAGTGGCGCACGAGCTCGAGCTTCCGCAGCACGTGCTGCGGTTCTGGGAAAGCCGCTTCCACGAGATCAGGCCGATGAAGCGCGGCGGTGGGCGCCGCTATTACCGCCCCGAGGACCTCGATCTCCTGCGCGGAATACGCCATCTGCTCTACGGCGAGGGCTATACTATCCGCGGCGTTCAGCGTCTTCTGCGCGAGCAGGGGGTGCATTTCGTGCAGAACGTCTGGCAGCCGGGCGCGCCGCAACCTTCACGGCAGGCCAGCGAGGAGGGCGAGGAAGCCGAGCGGCGAGTGCCGGAGACGCAAGGCGCGCCCTTGCCATCTTTGAATGACGTCGGCGATGAAGAAAGCGCGCAAGAACATTCCGCTGCGGCGGGCGGTCTCACCCCCGAGGACTTGCAAAAATTGCGTGCGGCGCTCCGCGACCTGACCGAATGCCGCCGCGTTCTCGACGCCGTCCTGGGCGGAAAAGCCTGATCTGCTTGCACGCGACGGCGCTCGTCAGCCGCGGCGTAATTGCTGGCGCCGACGATAGCCTCCGTTTTGTGGGGAATGTTTGCTCGCGCCGCTGGTTGGATCCTCAAATGGACTGAGGGGGCTGTACCGTAGATTTAATATCACAATGGCATGCTATCTTCGGCTGTATAGTTCTTTGGCCTATGGATAGTGCTTTGGCCTATCAGCCAGAGGGGGAGGCGACGATGCAGCGAATCATACGAAACCCGGGATTGATGGTTCGTGGCATCACCTGTATCGGGACTGCCCTCGTAGCGATGAGCGCGGCTGCGCTGGCGCAAACGGTTACCCAGAGCCTGCAGGATCCGAACCAAAAGCAGGTTTTCCTCATTCGCAAAGACACCGCCGAATGTTCCGGTAGCGACGTGCCCAATGTCGATTCGCCGTTGGTTGGCGGCAACGTCGTGGTGACCAGGCTGAGCGATGGGACGACCAGCGCGCAGGTCGCCATGACCGCCAAGCCCAACACGACCTACCAGTTCGCTCTCAAATGCGTTCGCCGACTCGGCGACATCACGACCGACGACGAGGGCGTGGCGATTGTCGGCTTTACGTATCCGACGAATTCCGTCGGGAATACGTATGCTTTCGAGATGCAGCCGGAGGGCGCGCCGCTGGGAAATCGGTACCA
>DASQXF010000453.1:0-3069 GCA_035639895.1 Xanthobacteraceae bacterium | reverse complement strand
ACGCTCGTGCCGGCAGCATTGATCGTCTTGATCGTGCGGAAAATGTCCTGGACCACCATCGGCGCAAGCCCGAGCGAGGGTTCGTCGAGGCAAATGAGGTGCGGTTCAGACATCATCGCGCGGCCAAGGGCGAGCATCTGTTGCTCGCCGCCGGAAAGCGTGCCGGCGTTCTGGCTCATGCGCTCGCGCAGGCGCGGAAACATGTCGAAGACCTTGTCCATGAGGCCTCGCACCCTCGCGATCTCCTTGCGGTACTTGAAGGCGCCGAGCTCGAGATTTTCGCGCACCGTGAGGAATGGGAACACGCGCCGCCCCTCGGGAACGAGCGAGATGCCGAGCCTGGTGCGCTCGTGCGACGGCAGGCGGGTAATGTCCTCTCCGCGGAAATGGATCGAGCCGGCGCGCGGCAGGAGTGCGCCGGCGACGGCGCGCAGCGTCGTCGACTTGCCGGCGCCGTTGGCGCCGATCAACGTGACGATCTCCCCCTGCGCGACATGAAAACTGATATCGCGGCAGGCTGAGACTTCGCCGTAGGCCAGCTCGAGTCCTTCTGCCCGGAGCAGCGTCGTCACGTCATGCTCCGAGATAGGCGGCGATCACCGCGGGATTGGCCTGGGCTTCGGCCGGGGTTCCTTCGAAAAGGTACTGCCCGTAGTCCATCACCAACACGCGATCCGCGACCTTCATCACCAGATCCATGTTGTGCTCGACCACGATGACCGTCATGCCGCGCTCGCGCAGAAGGCGAATGCGCTCCAGCAGCCGCTCCACTTCCGCCGCGTTGAGACCGGCGGCGGGTTCGTCGAGCATGAGCAGGCGGGGCGAGGTCGCGAGCGCACGGGCAAGTTCGAGCATGCGCTGCTCGCCATAGGCGAGCGAGGCGGCGAGCACGGACGCCCGCGCTTCGAGCCCGACGAAGCGCAGGAGATTCATCGCCTCCGCCCGGCAGCGGGCGTGGTCGCGCGCGAAGGCGGCCCCGTGGACGACATATTGCCAGGCCGGAATATCGTGGTGAACGTGAAAGGCGGCGATGACATTGCCGAGAACCGATAGCTGCTTGAAAAGTCGTATCTTCTGGAACGTACGGGCGAGGCCGAGGCGTACACGTTTGTGCGCCGGCACGCCGACAAGATCGACCCCGTCGAACACCATTCGGCCGGCATCGGGCTGATAGAGCCCGCTCATCAAGTTGAGCAGCGTCGATTTACCCGCTCCGTTCGGGCCAATGATCGCAAAGACACTGCCATGCGGGATATTGAGCGAAATGTCGCGAACCGCGTGCACGCCGCCGAACCGCTTGTGTAAGCCTTCGCTGCAAAAGAAAGCGGCGGCTATGGGTGCTTGCACCGCCGCCGCCTGGTCCGGCGCTGTCATCGGCGTATTCCAGCGTCACCGATCCTTCGGAACAGGCCAAAACGCGCGCGCAGCATCTGCGCCGCCTGCACGAGGCCGCCCGGCATGAACAGCACCACAAGGGTGAGCGCGGCACCATAGAGGACAAGCCGCAGGTCGCCGAATCCGCGCAAGAGCTCGGGCAAGAGCGTGAGCAGGATTGCGCCCCAGACGGGGCCTATCAATGTCCCCATGCCGCCGACGATCACCATGGCCAGAATGGTGAAGGATTCCGTGATGATGAAGGCGTCCGGGACCAACGTACCGACGAAGCTCGCGTAGAAGGCGCCCGCCGCGCCCGCGATCGCCGAGCCGACGCCGAAGGCGAATACCTTCCAGGCGGTGCAATTGATGCCGAACGAAGCCGCCGACACCTCATCCTCCCGGATGGCAGTGAGCGTTTCGCCGATCGGCGAGCGGACGAGCTGATCGAGCAGGAGATAAAAAAGGAACGCGAACGCCGCCACCAGATAAAACATGTTCGCGGTGTTGCCAAACGAGATGACCGGCAGCCCCGGCAGCGCAATGTCCGGCGGTGGCTTGATCGCATAGATGCCGAGCGGGCCTTGCGTCAGGCTGATCCAGTTGAGCAGCACCTGATGCACGATGACGGCAAAACCAAGCGAGGCGATTGCAAGATAATGGCCGCGCAGACGAACCGCGAAGACCGACAGCGCCATGCCGGCGGCGCCGGATAATACGACGGCGCAGACGAACGCCATCCAGAACGGCACGCCGAGCTTCATGATGAGCAGCGTGGAGGCATAGGCGCCGATACCATAGAACGCCGAATGACCGAGGTTGAGCTGGCCGGCATAGCCGAGAATGAAATCAAGGCCGATCGCCAGCATGATGTTGAGCGCGCAAACAATGAGATTCGTGCGCCAATAGGAATCCTGAAACACCAACGGCAGGGCCGCGATGACAACGGCGGCGACAAAGAGCCACCATCGCCGACTGCCGGATGCACCGGCAAGCGCGAGACCGCTAGACATTCTCTTCACGCTTTTCGGCAATCAGTCCGGTCGGCCGGAACGCGAGCATGAGCAGAAGGAGCGTGAACACGATGAGATCGGTCAGGCCCGGATTGACCAGTTGGGTCGCAAAGCTCTCGACCAAGCCGACCGCAAGCCCGGCGATGATCGTTCCCTCGACGTTGCCGAATCCTCCGATGATGACGATGGCGAACGCCTTCACGATGACGCTCGTGCCGGCAAAGGGTGTGAGCACGAGGATCGGGCCAAGCATGGCGCCACCCATGCCGGCCAGCGCGGAAGCGATCACGAAGGTCAGCATGATGAGCTGATTGGGATTGATCCCCATGAGCCCCGCCGTCTCGCGGTCCTGTGCCACCGCGCGCAGGGCCTTTCCCATGATGGTGAATTTCATGAACGCGTAGAGCAACGCGATGGTCAGCGTGGATACGCCAATGATGATCAGATTCTGCCAGGTAATGAAGGTGCCGCCCCCGAGCCGGATCACTTCATTGCTGTAGGGACTATCGAAGGCATAGGGGATCGGCCCGAACCAGAGCAGCATCGCGTTCTGCAACAGGATCGACACGCCGATGGTCGCGATCAGCGGCAACAGTTCGCTGCCGCGTTCGCGCAGCGGTGCAAAGATGCTTGCGTTGACGAGCCAGCCGAGCGCCGCGCCGACCATAAGCGCGATGCCGAT
>DASQXF010000452.1:0-7480 GCA_035639895.1 Xanthobacteraceae bacterium | reverse complement strand
GAGACCGGACGTGTCATCGCCCAGCGTCGCCGGAACGATGTCAAAATGAACACGGAGGTTCGCGACGTGATCGACGAACCGTAAGAGTCGAGGAACGCTCGCCATCGAAAACAGGCTGCCTCGCGGCCGGGCAAGCAGGCGTGAGCGTAGAGTATCCATTACCGAGGCGTTCAGGAGAGTGCATGACGGCTAGCCTGCGTGAATTGTCTGGCGGGCTGCGTTGGATTTGCCTTTTCATCGCGGTCCTCGGCGCCCCCGCCAAGAGTGCTGCGCAATCCGATACAGCGGCCGGATGGCCGGACCGGCCGATACGCTTGATTCTGCCGACGGCGGCAGGCGGAGCGGGTGACATCAGTTCCCGTCTGGTTGCGCAGAAGCTCAGTGAGCGGTTGGGCCAGCAGGTGATCGTGGAAAATCGCGCCGGCGCCAGCGGCGTCGTCGGCAGCGTCGCAGTGGCCCGCGCAGCGCCCGACGGCTATACAATCGGACAGGTGTCGGCAAGCACGCACGCCGCCTCGTCGGTCCTGACGCGCAACCTGCCTTATGATGCGGTCAGGGACTTTGCACCGATCTCATTGATCGGGACCTTGCCGCTCGTCATCGCCGCCTATTCGGGACTGCCGGTGACGACGATTGGCGAACTCGTGGCGTTTGCCAAGAGCAAGTCGCTCGCCAACGCTTGGGCCGCAACGCTTCCCTATCTCTCCGCCCTGCTGTTCTGTAGCGAGGCCGGTATCGAACTTAATCACGTGCCCTACAAAGGCTCCGGGCAGGCGTCGCTCGATCTGGTCGAAGGACGCATCGACCTGCAGTTCGGCACGATATCGCCGATTCTTGCGCTCATTCGCGAGGGCAAGCTGCGTCCGTTGGCGGTCACAAGCGCCAAGCGCACAGACTCGCTGCCGAACGTGCCGACTGTTGCCGAAGCGCTTCTACCGGGATTCGATTCATCGCTATGGTTGGGCTTCGCCGCCCCGATGGGAACGCCGCAGCCGATCATTCATCGGCTTAATCGGGAAATCGTTGAAATCCTGAGCGATCCGTCAATGCGGGCGGCGTTCGCGCAGAATGGCGTGGCCGCTGAATTCGGTCCGCCGGAGCAGCTTGGCGCGAGGATACGCGGTGACATCGCGAAATACCGGGACGTTGTCGCCAAGGCTGGAATCCAGCTTGAGGACAGGTGATCGGCGTTCGAGGAGAGTCTCAATGAACCGACCGTTCGCAAATCACCGCAGCGTCAGCCGGCGCATCTTGAGCTGTTTGCCTGATGCCGTTTTCGGGTATGGTGGCAGGTTGTTATCCTTGCGCTCGGTCGGTGCGCATCGTGCAAGCGTCGGACGACGGTGGGAGGTGGAGTTGTTGCGCCGGACTCTGTTGAGCCTGTTTCTCTTACCCTTGGCCCTGAACGCGGCGTTCGCCCAGGACTGGCCGACCCGGCCGATCCAGACGCTCGTTCCGCAGAGCCCTGGAAGCGCGCTCGATATCGTGACGCGCGCCGTGATGGAGCAGGTGTCTGCGCAGCTCGGCCAGCCCATCGTTATCGAGAACCGCACCGGCGCGGGCAATACGATTGCCATGGCCGCGGTCGCGCGCGCCGAGCCGGACGGCTATACGATTTTGGCCAATTCCTCTACGCACAGCCTCGTGCCCGTCACCTACAGCACGCTCGCATTCGATACGTTTCGTGATCTCACGCCGATCATCCCGCTGGGCAACACGCCGTTGGTCATGGTCGTGTCGTCGTCAAAGGGTTACAAGAACGTCGCGGATTTCGTCGCTGCTGCGAAGGAAAAGCGCGGCGCAATGAATTATTCCTCTGGTGGCGTGGGAAGCATCACGCATCTCGCCATGGAGGCATTCCGCCTCGCAGCGGGCTTCGAAGCGGTCCATGTCCCATTCCGGGGAGCTCCGGAGGCGCTCAACGAGGTACTCGCCGGACGCGCTGACTTCTACTTCTCCCCGCTTACCGCGGTGCTGCCCTTTCTACAGGATGGAAGGCTGCAGGCGCTGGCCGTCAGCGGTTCGCAGCGCGCTTCGGCTTTACCGAATGTCCCGACGATCGCCGAGGCGGGTTACCCCGAGGCCACATACAATTTCTGGGTCGGCCTGTTCGCACCGTCGAAGACGCCGGCGCCCATCATCGAGCGCATCTATCAGGAGACCGCCAAGGCGCTGCAAGGTCCGACTTTGAAGGAGAGATTCGTCCGACTTGGCTTCGATGCCATGCCGCTCGATCGGCCGGCTTTCGCCAAGCTGATCCGGGACGAGTTCATCCTGAATACAAAGGTCGCCAAGGCCGCCGGCGTGACAGCGAATTGACCCGGGCCGTGGTTGCCGCGCAATGGCGGATGCAGCGCCGGCAATAGCGATCGTCGGCGCCGGCGTCGCGGGACTGACCGCTGCCGCCACGCTGCAAAGGATCGGGCTCAAGATTGACATCTATGAGCAGGCGCCCGCCTTCGCCCGGATCGGCGCCGGTCTGCAACTCAATCCCAATGCCATGAAGGTGATACGCGGGCTCGGCCTCGAGGCGCGCATTCGATCTGTCGGGTTTGCCCCAGAGGTCGGATACAATCGCGAATGGGACAGTGGTGAGATCACGTATCTCCACCCGATGGGCGCCGAGATCGAGCAACGCTTCGGCGCGCCGGACATCTCGCTGCATCGCGCGGAACTGCACGCGGCGCTGCTCTCGATCAATCCAGCTGAATGCATTCATCTCGGTAAGAAGCTTATAGGGCTTGATCGAGCCGACCCAGGCGTGCGGCTTACATTCGCCGATGGCACCTGGGTAAAGGCCGACGCCGTCGTCGGGGCCGACGGCGTCCATTCCACCGTGCTCGAAATCCTTTTCGGCAGCGGCGCCCCGCGGTTTACCGGACAGGTGGCTTACCGGGCGATCTACCGAAGCGAATTGCTCGGCACCGAAATCGATGATCGCGTGAAATGGTGGGGGCCCGACCGGCATATCGTGACCTACAAGGTCAATCCGCGCCGCGACGAGCTCTACTTCATCGCCAGCACGCCCGAGCCGGAATTCAAGATCGAATCGTGGTCCGCACATGGAGACCTGGACCAGATGCGCGCCGCCTTCACTGGCTTCCATCCTCAGGCCCGCGTCATTCTCGATGCCTGTCCGGAGGTTCGCAAATGGGCCCTGGTCGAACGCGATCCGTTGGTCCGGTGGAGCGAAGGCCGCATTGTCCTGATCGGCGACGCCTGCCATCCGATGCTGCCCTACATGGCGCAAGGCGGCAGTGCCGCAATGGAAGACGCTGTGGTTCTGGCGCGATGCCTCGCGCACACCGACCTCGACGGTTTTTCGGACGCGTTCCGCCGCTTCGAGCGCAATCGCAAGGACCGCACGTCGCGGATTCAGCTTGGCGCCCGGAAAAACACCTGGATGCGCACGGCACCGGATATGACCTGGCTCTACGACTACGATGCTTGGACCGTGCCGCTCGACTGACCCCTCAGGCGCGCCCACATCGGCATGTTCTCCGGCTTTCCTCTTAATCCAGCGTGCGGCGGAAGCGTGAGATCGCGATGACCATCGCGATCAGCATAAGGCCGGCGAGCGCGAGCGTGTCGTAACGCAGATCCGCTACCCCTGCACCCTTGAGCATGATCCCGCGCACGATGCGAAGGTAATGCGTGAGCGGTAGGAATTCGCCGATCCATTGCGCCCAGGCGGGCATTCCGGCGAATGGAAACATGAAACCCGACAGCAGGATGTTCGGCAGGAAGAACATCATCGACATCTGCATCGCCTGCAGCTGGTTCTGCGCGACGGTCGAAAACGTATAGCCGACCGAAAGATTGGTGGTGATGAACAGCGTGCTCAGCAATGCGAGCAGGAGAAGGCTGCCCAACAGCGGCACGCCGAACAGACCAATGCCAATTCCGATGATGAGAGCCGCCTGCACGAACCCAACAATGATGTAGGGGACGATCTTGCCGAGCATGATCTCGACCGGCGTGATCGGCATGGCCAGCAAGCTTTCCATGGTGCCGCGCTCGATCTCCCGCGTAACCGAGAGCGCGGTGAAGATCAGCATGGTCATGGTGAGAATGGTGCCGACCAGACCCGGCACGATATTTAACGACGTGGTGGCCGCCGGGTTATAGCGTGCGTGCGTGCGAATCTCGAACGGCGGCGTCGCGCCATCAGGGATGGCGCGGTCGTGCCGCAGCGCGGTCTGCACCAATGTGCCGAGCGCAGCCATGGCCGAGCCGGCGGCCACGGGATCAGTCGCGTCGGCGGCAACCAGCAGCGCGGGGCGATCGCCGCGCCGCAGCGCGCGCTCGAAATTGGCGGGAATTTCGATCGCAAACAGCACGGTTCCGGAGGCCAGCAGACGATCGAACTCGGTCTCGCTGTGGACAATGTGCGTGACGTCGAAATATGCGGTGTTCTCAATGGCCTTGAGAATCGAACGGCCGACATCGCTCTGCTCCTGCAGCAGCACCGCGGTCGGCAGGTGCCGGGGATTGGTGTTGATGGCGTAACCGAACAGCAGAAGCTGAACGAGCGGGATCATGACAATCATCGCGAACGAAACACGGTCGCGCTTGAGCTGAATGAACTCCTTGATCAGCATGGCCCAAGTCCGGCGCCAGAAGCCGCCGTACGAGCGTGTGCGCGGAGCGCTCGTTTGGGCCAACGTGCTCATTGGAAATCGTCCTTGGCCCGGCCCATGAGGTCGATGAAAACGTCCTCGAGCGAAGGTTCCGATCGCGTCCAGACAAGATCCGGCCGCGTGCGAAAAGGCCCAGTCGCCGCCTCGAGCGCCGCCTCCTCGCGCCCGCACACGTGCAGGCTGGTGCCGAATGGCGCGACCATGTCGATGCCCGGACGGCGGCTCAGCTCCTCGGCAAGCTCGTTCAGCCCTTCGCCGTTGCGCATGGTGACCGTGTAGGTGACGAGATGCGAGGCGGCGATCACCTCGTCAACCGTACCGTGCGCGAGCAGGACGCCGTAAGCGATGTAGGCGATCTCATGGCAGCGCTCGGCTTCGTCCATGTAATGCGTTGAGACCAGCACCGTGAGGCCGTGCGCCGCAAGCGCATGGATCTCGTTCCAAAACTCGCGCCGCGCCTTCGGATCGACACCTGCGGTCGGCTCATCGAGCAGCAGTAACTGCGGATTCGGGAGCGTGCAGGCGCCGAGCGCGAGCCGCTGCTTCCAGCCGCCCGAGAGCTCGCCGGCCAGCTGGCCTTGCCGATCCTCAAGTCCGAGCCGCTCGATCATGGCGCGCGCCGCCGCGGTCGGATCAGCGACGCCATAGAGCCGCGCGACGAACTCCAGGTTCTCGCGCACCGAGAGATCCTGGTAGAGGCTAAAGCGCTGCGTCATGTAGCCGACGTGACGCTTGATCTCGCCTGCCTCGCTGCGGATGTCGTAACCCAGGCAGGTGCCGCGGCCCTCGTCGGGGGTGAGCAGGCCGCACAGCATGCGGATGGTCGTGGTCTTGCCCGAGCCATTGGGACCGAGGAAGCCGTAGATCTGCCCGCGCTTCACACGCATCGACAGATTGCGCACGGCCTTGCGACCGTCGAAGGATTTCGTCAGTCCTTCGACATCGATGGCGATGTCCGGCGCCGTTGTCATTCGCTCCGTCCCAGCGCGACGCTCACCGGCTGGCCCACGCGCAGCCGCTCCGGGCGGTCTTCCGGTCGCGCTTCGATCAGGAACACGATCTTCGAACGCTCGTCCAAGCTGTAGATCACCGGCGGCGTGAATTCGGACGCGCGCGAGATGAAACTGATCTTGGCGACGATGTCGCGGTCACAGCCGTCGCAAGTGACGGTGACCGGGTCGCCGAATTTGAGCTTGGGCAGCGTCGCCTCGTTCACGAAGAACCGCACTTTGAGGTTGCCTGGAGGCAACAACGCGAGGATCGGCTTTCCAGCCGGAACCAACTCCCCGCCGCGATAGTAGATCTGCTGGACGGAGCCGATGACCGGACTGAACACTTTGCGGCGCGTGAGCCTCGTCTGCGCCGAGTTGAGCCTCGCCTGCGCCGTGCGCAGCGCAGCCTCGGCCTCCTCGAGGGCCTTTTGCGTCCCGACCTGGGTCTTGGCGAGCTGGTGCGCGCGGTCGTAGGCGAGTTGCGCGTTCTTCACTGCGGCCTCCTGCATGGCGACATCGGCGAGCTGCAGATCGGGATCGACCGTGAAAAGCAGCGTGCCGCGCTCGACCTGATCGCCCTCGCGCACCGTGAGCGTCTCGATGCGCCCGCTCTCGTCGGGGCCGACGAAGATCAGTTCCGCCTCGACCCAGCCCTGGAAAGTCGGCTCTTTGGTGTTGTCGCAGCCGGCGAGGCACCCGAGCAATGCGAGCGCGAAGCGCAAACCCCTCATGTCGCGCCCCTTTCCCCGAACAGCAACTCGAGGTGGGCACGCATCAGTTCGCCTATGTCGAGCGGCGCCATGCGCCCGAACAAGCCGTTCCAGATGATGGCAACGAGCGCGGGCGCGACCAGCAATTGTGGAAAGCGGGCGAGCGCGTCGCTTGAAAGCTCGCCCCGCTTCACCGCAAGCGAAAGCCGCGCGCGAATGACCGGAAGCACGCGCGCGATGACCTCCCGATAGTAGATGTCGGCGAGTTTGGGAAAGCGCGGCCCCTCGGAGATGATCAGCCGGATCACGTCCTTACGCCGCGTGCCGTAGATTTCTCGGACGAATACGTCGACGATCATCTCGACCACGGCGCGGATCGGCACCTCGCTCAACGGCGCGGCCTCGATCGTGCCGACGAGCGGGCTGAGCATCGTGCGCACGAGTTCCTGAAACAGGCTCTCCTTGTCGCGAAAATAAAGATAGATGGTGCCCTTGGCGATGCGCGCACGGCGGGCGACATCGTCGAGCCGCGTCGCCGCAAAGCCGCGCGCCGCGAATTGTTCAAGCGCGGCATCGAGGATGGCGACGCGCCGCTTCTCGCGTCGGGCCACACGCGCATCCTGCGCCGGCGCGGCTTCGCCGCGACGCGCGGCGGTCCGCTTCCTTCTCGGGTTGGCGACCATGCCGGTCTACCCAAAAATGACTGACTGGTCAGTCATAATATACCGACGCAGGGCTGCCGGCGCAAGCCCCGCGAGGCGAGAGCGGAACGAGCGAAAAAGTTGGAACACAGCACCCGCCTGCGGCCGGGAAGGCCGCTGCCGGCTGTGCGCTGATTTGCCAAACGAGCCACGCAGCGAAAGCCGCAGCAGCAATCAATGCGGCACGCCCCGCTCGATTAACCAAGCGAGCTGACGGAAAACGCTGCCGCCCTCATTTTAGCCAAATGAAACGGGCAGGAAGTGTTGCCCGGAGCACCGGGCCTTTGAGCCCTGAGGGGGGGAGACTAGATGGGACGGACTCTCGCCGCGTTTGCCGTTGCCGCTTCATTGCTGACGCTAGCCTCGTCGGAGGCCTCGGCGTGGGTCTGCTACGCGACGGGGCTCGGCTCCAGCGGATCGGCGCGCGCGTACGACAT
>DASQXF010000451.1:0-3646 GCA_035639895.1 Xanthobacteraceae bacterium | reverse complement strand
CCGACGATCCCGATGGTGCGTCCCTTCACGTCGTTGCCCATGAAGGCGCTGCGGTCGGCCATAGTGCCGCGTCGCAACGCATGGTTGGTCTGGATGATCTGCTTTGAAAGCATGAGCACCATCGCGAGCACGTGCGCCGCCACCGCCTCGGCGTTGCCGCCGGTCTGGTTGACGACGAGCACGCCGGCATCGGTGCAGTCCTTGATATCGACGGTGTCGAAGCCGGCACCATTAGTGGAGACGATCAGCAGGTTGGGCATGCGCGCGAGCAGCTCACGCCGGGCATGGAAGCGAGGCGCAAGCTCGTCGCGCGCCGACCCGATCTGGTAGGCATGCGCGGCGGCCATGATCGGCTCCGCAACCTCAGCGGCGGTGTCGTTCTCGAGCTTGTCGAGCCTGATCTCGGGCCGCTGCGCGACGATGTCGAGAAAGCAGGGATGCGCGACGTAGCGCACGTAGAACACGCGCTTTACGTTGTCTTTCATTCGTCGAGATCCTCGATGCTTGAGTAAACCCTCACACTGAGAAACGCCGCGTAGCGGCGTGTCTCGAAGCACGAGGCCGTCGTTCGAGATGCGGGCCGTAAGGGAGCGGTCCGCTCCTCAGGACGAGGAACGAGTAGTGGGACTTACGCCCGCTTGAACGCGGGCATCACGTCCTTGGCAAACCAAGTGAGCTGCTCTTTGAATTCCTTGGGCGGCAAGCCCTCGGCCCAGTGGATCATGAAATTTTCGAGCCCCGGATATTTGTCCGCGACCGACTTGATGCCCTCGATGACGTGGGCCGGCGGGCCGCAGAACCAGGCCTTCTGCGCGACCCCGTCACGCAGCGAAGGCACGCCTGCGGGCGCTCCAGGCGTCCCCCACGTGCGCCCATGCTCGTCGGCGTAGCGCACGAAGCCGAACGGTGCGAACCACTTGAAGCGTTCGTCGTGCGCGGGCTCGAGCCTGCGGATCGCCTCCGCTTCAGTGTCCGCGAGGTAGATGCCCGCTCCCCAGATCATGTCCTCGCCGAGCTGCTTGCGCCGGCCGTGTCGTTCGCAGGCGGCGTGATAGGCGCGCACCACGTCGTCCAAGATCTTCTGCCCGTTGAGCGTGACCATCGCCTTGAGGCCATAGCGCGCCATCAGATCGATGGTCTTGCCGCTCGCGATTGGCATCCAGATGTCGACCGGCAAGTGCTTAGGGCGAGGAATTACCGTGATGTCCTTGAGGGTATAGCCGCGATACTCGACCGACGGCGGACACTCGTAGTACTTGCCCCTGTGCTGGAACGCATCCTCGTTGAAGCACTTGAGCAGCAGCTCGAGCTGCTCTTCGAACAGTTCGCGGTTGGCCTGCGCGTCGAGCAGGGGCGCGCCGAACGTTTCCACCTCGCGCGTGTGATAGCCGCGGCCCACCCCCATGATGATGCGCCCGTCGGTGACGATGTCGGCCATCGCGTAGTCTTCGGCCAGACGGATCGGATGCCACATGGGCAGAATGTTGAAGGCGCAGCCGAATTTGAGGCGTTGCGTCTGGGTCGCCAGCCACAATCCGAGCTGGATCAGGTTGGGCAGGCACTCGTAGCCCTCGCGCTGGAAGTGGTGCTCGGCCGTCCACAATACATCGTAGCCGAGGCGGTCCATGTGCTGCGCCACGTCGCGTGCCGTGGCGAAGGCCTCGCGCAGCCTTTCAGCGGAATAGCGCCGCTCGTTGGCCGGGGTGCCGGAGCGGCCGACGTTGTCGAGTTCGATCTGGCCGACGTAGAGCACGTGGAAGCTTCTGATCATCGCGCCGTTTCCCCCGGTCGAACGACGAACATAGCATCGCGCCACAAAAGTGCGAGCGCCCCTAGTGCCGCCACTTGATCGAACATCCCATGCTTGCGGTCTGCTCCAGCGGGCCGCGGCCGGTCTGCGCCACCTGGCTCATCGCCTCGAACAACTCGCGCCGCGCGCCCGGCACGAGGCTCGTGCGGGAGGCATCCAGCCGGCCCCGATATTGCAGCTCGTCGTCGGCGTTGAAGCCAAAGAAATCAGGAGTGCACTTCGCGTCGTAGGCGCGCGCGACCTCCTGCGTCTCGTCGATCACATAGGGGAAGGGGAAACAGTGCTGCCGTGCGAATCGTTTCATGTTGTCGAAGGAGTCCTCGGGATACGATCGGCTATCGTTCGGCATGATCGCGACTGTGCCGATGCCGATTGCGTCGAGCCCGGTGGCCTCCTCCACCAGGCGGTCGATGACCGCCCGCACATAAGGGCAGTGATTGCAAATAAACACGACCAGCGTGCCCTTCGGCCCACGCACGTTGGCGAGCGTGTAGAACTTGTCGTCTACGCCCTTGAGCCTGAAGTCGCGTGCCTTCCAGCCGAAGTTACAGATGCTCGTTGCGGTGAGCGCCATGGCGCGTCTCTACATCCACTGCGACCGGGTTATTTGCGCCGCGACCGCCTAGCCGCCGCCAATGCAACCTACGCCAGCCCTTCGACGATGCGCAAATCGCGCTCGGCCGCTTTGCCGAATACTTTCAAGGCCGCCTGATAGCCCTCGCTATCATGCGCGGCAACCGCTTTATCCACGCTGTCGAACTCGATCACGACCACGCGCTGGGCGACGCCCGCCTCGTACGCCTTTGCGGCGTTGCCGCGCGCCAGAAAGCGCCCGCCGGCGGCGGCGATCGCGGGACCCGCGAGCTTCGCGTAAGCCGCCAATGCATCCGCATCTGAAACCGAGCGATAGAACGCGATCCAATACGCTTTTGCCATTGCGCACTCCGTTGCCGCTGCTGCCGCGGTGCGAGCTTACCGGATCGCCGCGTTACTCACAAAGGCCTCTCAATTCGGAAGAATCAAGTCGGAACGGATGTGTGCCGTAAGGAATTCAATGCCCGGAAGGGCACGCACATTTGACATCCGCGCACCACGCCCTGCCGTTCCTTTTTGCGCTGGGCACGCTACGCTTGTCTGCTACCGGCTCAACCCGGAGATCGGGCATGAAAACCCTCCTGGCATTCATCGGTGCTCTCGCCATCCTCTGCGTGATCGCGGCCGCGGCATTTTTCTTCGGCGGGTTCTACAACGTAGCCGCGACGGTCGATGACCCCGCTTCGGTCAAATGGGCGCTCGCCTACATCCGCCAGGCTTCGATCATGCGGCACGCAACGGACGCGCCGCCGTCGTCGCTTGACGATCCGGCAATGGTGCAGGCGGGGGCGCGCGCGTTCTCCGAGCGCGGTTGTGCCAACTGCCACGGCGCGCCGGGCGTGACTTGGGCAAAATTCTCCGAAGGCTTGCGTCCCGATCCGCCCGACCTCAAGGAACTTGCCGAGCACCGCAAACCGCAGGAACTGTTCTGGGTCATCAAGCACGGCGTTCACATGACCGGCATGCCGAGCTTCGGCCTGATCGAGGTGCCCGATCGCGAAATCTGGACGATCGTCGCCTTCGTCAAGAAACTGCCGAGCGTCTCGGAGGCGGACTTCAAGGCCTGGTCAGCGAAACCTTGAGGCAGCCGCGATGCCTCAAGTGATCTCGACGATTTCCGCCTGCGACTTCGCGACCTGGACCGTATCGCCGACCTGCTTGCCGAACAATGCGCGGGCCATCGGCGACACATGCGACAGCGTTCCATGCGCGGGGTCAGCCTCATCCTCGCCGACGATCCGG